>JBGSLP010000249.1:0-4905 GCA_041740655.1 Alphaproteobacteria bacterium | reverse complement strand
GACCAACGCCTTTGTCGCCCCCTCCGCCTCGGTGATGCTGCCGCGCAAAGGCTGCGGGTTGCGACCGTGCCCGAGGCAGTCGAACGTCACCGCGATATATCCGGCGCGCGCGAGGCTGAGCGCGAAAGGCTGCATGAGTTGCTGCGATCCGGCGAAACCGTGGGCGATGACCACAACCGGCGCGGCCCCTTCAGCCGATGGCCTGAACACGGTCGCAGGCGTTGCGCCGACCTGCGCCGGTTCGACCGTCACCCCCGACGTGGTTTTCGAGAGCTGCCAAAGTCCTGTTGCGATCGCAGCAAGCGCGACGGCGGCAACGGTTGTGAAAATACGCTTCATCGGATGGAATAACCTGTGAGTGCAAATCTTGGTTAGGAGAAATGGAGCGCCGGAGAGGATGAAACAGGGCGCCGCTATTTTATTATAGGTGCTGTTTAGGTTGCTAATCGCTCGAAGCGACGTGGCCGCTGGCGTTATCTGTGGGCATGCACGCTGGCGGGCACCGGACGGCGCGGCGCAATCTGGTCGAGCGTGATCTCGCCGAAGCGGGTGGCGAATAGAGTCGCGGCCTCTGCCATGGTATCTACCATCACGGCGTTGACGTTCTTTTCCACCAGGCACCCGGCGTGCTCGCTGCGGTTACCGATGGCAAACAAATTGGGGCGACCGAGCGCTTCATAGACGTCTAGCAGCGTGATCTCGCACAACGGACGCGCCAGTTGCCACCCCCCGCCATGTCCCCTCTCCGAAATAACGAGACCCGCCTCGCGCAGCCCCGCCATTGTGCGCCTGAACACGGCCGGATTGGTTCCCATGCTAAGGGCTAGCACATCTGACGTAAGCAGCGCGTTCGCCTGATCCATATGCAGCAGGACGTGGAGGACGTCAGAAAGGCGGGTATCCCGGTTCATCGCACAGCCTTCATCGTGCATTGGTTTGGGATGCCGCCATGGTAACGGCAGTCAGCAAACATTCGTATCTCCTATTGATACATGATGCAGTTCGTTGTATACGTACCTGCAACTGTTACATGTTTTGGTGCTCCCAGTCCAGCCGGAACGGATCGCCGACCGCCATCAAGGGACACATTATGACTTTCGACACGATCATCATCGGCGGCAGCTTTGCTGGGTTATCCGCCGCCCTCTATCTCGCCCGGGCGCGCCGCTCGGTCCTGGTGCTCGACACAGGCGAGCCGCGCAATCGCTTTGCCACCGCTTCCCACGGCTTTTTCGCCCAGGACGGAAGTGATCCCAGGGCCATGCTCAAAACCATGAGGAAACAAGTCGCGGCTTATCCGACGGTGCAGTTGCGCGATCTAAAGGCGCTGGACGTTGCTCGCAACGAAGCCGGTTTTCGGGTGATCCTGGAAAATGGCGAGGCGGCGATTGGGGCCAGGTTGCTCCTGGCCTTCGGAGTCAGCGACGTTCTGCCGGAGCTTCCCGGCATCGCAGAACGCTGGGGGCGAACCGTCATCCATTGCCCGTATTGTCACGGCTACGAGTTCAGCGGTGGGCGGCTTGGCGTCCTCAATCTCACGCCATTGTCGGCGCATCAGGCCACCCTGATCTCCGAATGGGGCCCGACGACCTTCTTCCTCGATGGCGGCACGATAAAGCCGGATGTCGCGGCAAAACTCGACGAGCGGGGCGTCACAATCGAACCTGAGTCTGTGGATCGGCTTGTCGGCGACGGGAGCAGCCTGTCGGCAATCCGACTCCGCAATGGCGTCGAGCACCCCATCGACGCGCTATTCATCGGTCCGCGCAATCGCTTCAACAGCGATATTGCCGAAAGGCTCGGCTGCGCGGTCGAGGACGCTCCCCTCGGATCGGTGGTCACAGTCGATGAGATGAAGGCGACCAATGTCGCCGGGGTCTATGCCGCAGGTGATATCACGCGGATGGGGCACACCGTCACCTTTGCCTGTGCCGACGGCGTCACGGCCGCGCTGGCAATTCATCGTACGCTGGTGTTCGGAGACTAACCATCATGATTCACAAACGCTCACCCTTCAACAACCCGGCAGCCATCGCCTCCTACGCGGCTGAGGCCCCTCGCAAGGTGCCTGGGCTGGCTGATCTCCTTCGCATGATGATGTTACTTCTTGCCGAACAGGCCCCGGGCGACGCGCATATCCTCATTGTCGGCGCGGGAGGCGGCCACCGGAAGGATAATGACGGAACGCCTGTCATTGCTTACGCCTGCCGAGGAAGAAAACCTCCTGTGCGAGGCCGGCTTCACTGACGTAGAACTGTATTACGCCGCCTTCTCCTTTCGCGGCTGGGTCGGTACAGCCGGCTCGCTTCGATGACATGCCCGCGCGGTCGAATATATCGGACTGCAGCATAGCATCGGGGGGTGCTATGCCCCTTGGCGGCGTGCGGTTGGCCGACCCCAAGTACCCAGTTTTGTTCTGAAACGGTGGAGCTTTGGCGCGCCGGACAGGATGAAACTGAGAACTCATATATGATTGTTTTCGTTATATAATTTTCAGCGGAGTCACCTGCTGGCGCGGTTGCCGTGAAACAAACTGGAGCTGGGGCGGAGAGCGCCGATCAGACAGAATCTTCGTACGCTTCCCATTGTTCGATCCGGCCCTGCCAATACGTTTCCAGCTTTGCGTCAATCTCCCATTCCACCTCGCCTGCAAAGGGAAGCCAGGCGCTTCCGTGCAAACGATAGTCGGAGAACCGCCCGCGCCACGGTGTCGGCAGAACGGGTGCGGTTGCCGAACGCGGCCGATCCGGCGCGAATGCGCTAGCGATCCGCCCCTCATTGTCGAGGCGAAACATGACTTCGGCCGCGCCCTCGCCGGTACCTGCGCTCACCGCCAGCCTATCTGGGGCGTCTTCACGCCAGTGGAGCGCTGGATTCAGCAGTATGGCGTCCGGCGCCCAGGCGATCTCCGCGAGGTAGCGCATCAACTCGCCGCGAATGAGCGCAGGCGAGTGTTCGGCGCGGGCGATAGGGATAAAGCCTAGCGCGAAGATATCAAACCGCGCCTCACCATTCTTCAGGGTGTCGTTGGCTGAAACAACTCCAAAGGGACCCGCCCGCGCTCGCCAGTCGAATTCGCATGCGCGCGCCGAGATCGTTTGCGTTGCTGTGAACGCCATCCATGCTTCAGCGCCAAGTGTTCGCTTCATGCGTCCGGTTTGAGCTAGCCTGACTCTGGATCGTAGACGCTTAGGATTCACGCCTAGACGCATGGCAAGGTCGTAGACGGCGGATGGAACGCGCGCGCGGATTTGATCGTCGGAGTCGGACATTTGCGTTCTCTCAGAAGGGGGTGACATGCATTGCCATGAAGACAACTCCACTCACGCGAGCGTCATGGTGCAGCCAATGGATGACCGCCACGCTCACGAAACGAATCCATCGCAATACTCAGCAGGAGTATTGCTCCAGCGACCGGGAGCGCCAGGTCCTCAGGCAAGCCAAGCTGGAAGGCGGCGGCCACGCCAATAAACGACCATAAAATTGGTATGATCGACAGCCACACCAACCACGTGCCGCGCGCCAGAAGCAGCATGCCGATCGTGAAAATCGTTGTTGGACAAGGCGCGACGCCGAACAGTGGCCCCGCCATAAATCCGTGACCCGCCAAATATCCAAGAATTCCGTAAATCAACAGCGCATAAACGATGAAGGACAGACCGACGGCGGATCTGAAATTGAGGCGAATCTCGAAGCGCAAATCGCTCGGGACCATGACAGCCACAGCGAACAGAATGGATTGCAGAAGGAAAACCAGGGCAAAAGCTTTGGCGATCGGATTGATCTCGGCAAAGAACAGGAAGTGATATCCGATGCCGTTCAACGCCCACACGATTGCGAGCACCGAGAGAATGACCTGGTTGGCGAGTGGCCTTCTCAGCCATAAGGCGATGACGGCCAGGATGCCAACCACATAAGCGACAATCTGGAGCGGCCAGATCGCAGCATTATAATCGGCGAACACCGCGAAGAATTGCTCAACAGTAAATGGTGGATCAAGCATCACGCCAAGACCGCATCCACGGGCCTGCGCGCCGAGTACGGCAACTCCGCGCCGTATCCGAAGCGCATGACGATGTTGGGGCGCCGCCCAGGCAACCCAACGAGCGCCGCCAGTTCAGGCCGAAGGCTAGCGACTTCAACAGGCTGGTTGATAAAGGCGTGCTTGAGACCGAGCGCGGTGGCTTGTAACGCGAACCGCTGGCAGGCGCGGCCGGCCATGACCCAATGCTCGCGGTCGTCCCTATGGGCGACAAAAACCGCCACCCCGGCGGACGTAGCGAGTTGTCTGGCGTACTTCTCGTTCTCCGCCTCGGCCTTGAAGACAAGATCGAACATGACTGGCCCAAGCCAGGCCGGAAGTACGGGATTGCCAGTTGTTGCGCTGAAAAGGCCGTCCCCTGTCTGCAATGCCTGTCGGGGGCTGAAGCGTAGCCAAGCTTTCAGTTCACGCACGAAGGCCGGATCAGCCAATTGCGCGCTGTTCCCGGCAACAACCAGATCGCGGATACGGTCAATCTGCGGCCGATCCGTGATCAGAACAAGATCGACGCCCGGCATGGCTGCCGCCGTGACAAGGCTTTGCAGATCGGCGATGCTGACCGGCTTGCCGTCATAGTCGCCACGGGTCGATTGACGCTTCGGGATAGCGTCAAACAACATCGGCTCTGCTGGCAATTCGGCTCCGAAGGCGAGGGTGATGGAACCGTTTTCGTCCGGGTTGAAACGGAGCGAGGCCGGTCTTCCACGGGCGCTGCAGGCAATGGTCAGGTTTTCCGCCGCGCACCCAAGACTAACGAAGAGATGGTGATTGTCCGGGTCGACGATTTCGATCCGTCGCGCCATGTCAGGCAAAATTTCTATGCTGCCGTCGCTAACTTTGAACCGCCAAGGCTGTGTGTTGTG
>JBGSLP010000248.1:0-17794 GCA_041740655.1 Alphaproteobacteria bacterium | reverse complement strand
CAGCTGCTCGAGCCGATCGAGCGCGGCGCGCGCGGAGTTGGCGTGCAGCGTGGTGAGGCCGCCGGGATGGCCGGTGTTCCAGGCCTTCAGCATGTCGAGCGCTTCGCCGCCTCGAACCTCGCCAACAATGATGCGATCCGGTCGCAACCGAAGAGTCGAGCGCACGAGATCGCCGAGGCTAGTGACGCCAGGCTTGGTTCGCAAGTTTACGCAATCTCTCGCGGCGCACTGCAGTTCCCGCGTATCCTCAAGAATTACGACACGCTCGTCGCGTTGGCCGATTTCGGCCAGCAAAGCGTTAAGCAGCGTTGTCTTTCCCGACCCTGTTCCACCGGCGACAACGATATTGCGTTTCTCGGCGATCGCGTTACGCAAACTATTGGCCTGCGGAACAGTCATGACTCCTGCGGCAACATAACCATCCAACCGGAAAATCACGCCGGCGGGTTTTCTGATGGCAAAACACGGCGCCGGCGCGACCGGCGGCAGGATGCCTTCGAAGCGCTCACCGCTGGCTGGTAATTCGGCCGAGATAATAGGCGCTTTGCTATGCGCCTCTTGCCCAATGTGCGCCGCGATCAGCCTGATGATGCGCTCGGTCTCCGCAGGTCGCAGGCGTTCTCCTGTGTCGATCCGCCCCCGATCCGTGCGGTCGAGCCAAAGACCCCCATCGGGGTTGACCATGATTTCGATCACATGTGGATCGGTGAGCGCCGCAGCGATGGCCGGACCGAAGGCGGTCGTGAGCATGGCGCGTCGGCGCTGGTTGGCTTCCACCGAAAGGCTCCATCCACCGTCCATCATCGCCCGCTTTCCGGAGCGCTGTCTTGAGCTTCCTCCGAATCGTCCTCGTCGTTGCCAGCCGCAGCGAATAATTCCGGGTTTTCGGAGACGATGCTCTCCAGCACTTCTGAAACCAGCCGACGATCGGAACCAAGGCGACGTCCCACCTGCGCGACGAATACCTGAAACCGCTCGCGGCCCAGCATCTTTGCCGCTTCCTGTTCGGCCTGCGGCAAGGGCGGGGTAATTGTGAGGAAGTAGCGTACAAAGAGCGCGATCGTTTCCGTGGCGATGGCGACATCGCGCTCGATCACTCCCTGCCGACGGGTAAGGCGATCAAGCCGCCGCATGAGGGCTGCGTCAAGGCTTTGATCGCGCTTGGGACCGAGATAGAGGCTCAGCGCTTCGTCCAGAATTGCCGACTTGGTCACGCCCGGTTTCCGGGCTGCAGCATCAAGCAGATCGCCGCTTGCGTCCGAGATATAGCTGCAGATCCGGCGCGTCATGGCTCCCTCTCAAAGAGCGGCAAGCTCCGGCGCGGGGTGACGGCCTTCCGGCGACTGGAACTCGATTTGGTCGGCGCCGCGTCATCCAGGTTTTGCAGATCGGTGTGGACGGTCGCCGGCGTCGGCTTGATCGCTTCCGCTATCGCAGGCAGATCGCGCCAGTCATGGGGCGGCTCCTCCAGGCAACG
This sequence comes from Alphaproteobacteria bacterium, assembly GCA_041740655.1. Classification (GTDB taxonomy): domain Bacteria; phylum Pseudomonadota; class Alphaproteobacteria; order Rhizobiales; family Rhodomicrobiaceae; genus JAWXCE01. The sequence continues at coordinate 16,317 of JBGSLP010000248.1, read as the reverse complement.
CGCGTCGCCAGTCGCGGGTAAAACCCGACTGCTAAAGTTTGCATCCTGAAAGTAACGGATCTTTTGCGCCTTGATCGGAGGCATTCCGGCGATGAAGATCAGTGCGTCCGTTGAAGCCATTTGCATGACTTCGCCAGGCGTCAGTAATGGCCTTGCCGTCTCCTGGCGCACGACGCTGGTGTTTTCCAGCCAAGCCGACGAGCGTTTTCCCGAATAGCTGCTCTGGTTTCGCACAGCCGTTGTGACGCCGAGCAGGTCCGACAAACGTCTGGCTGTGCGGTCGTCATTAGGCGCGAAAGCCACCCGGACATGACAATTGTCGAGAATTGCGTGGTTTGGCCCATAAGCCTTTTCAATTTGATGCAGTGATTGCGCAACGATCATGGCGCGCACTCCATAACCGGCTAGAAAGCCCAGCGCGGTCTCGAAAAAATCAAGGTTTCCAAGCGCTGGAAACTCATCGAGCATGAGGAGAAGGGGCGTCTCGGGCGCCGATATCGGCAAAGTTTCGGTTAGACGGCGCGCGATTTGGTTTAGGATGAGCCGGATAAGGCCACGCGTGCGGGAGAGATCGGACGGCGAGACGATAAGATAGAGCGAGACCGGTTGGCGCCGCTCACTCAGGTCATCGAGCCGCCAGTCGGACGCGGCGGTGACGACGGCGATCACCGGATCGCGGTAGAGACTGAGGAAACTCACCGCTGTTGAGATCACACCGGAGCGCTCGTTCTCAGCTTTGTTTTGGAGTTCAGCCGCGGCGGCGGCCGCGACCGGGTGCGGTTTGCCATTCAGATGCGGCGTTTTCTGCATTGCCCCCAGCAGATCCTCGACCGGGCGCGCTGGATCTGACAGCAGGTGCGCCATGCGCGTCAGAGTTTTCTCCGTTTCCGCGTAGAGTACATGCAAGATAAGGCCTGTCAGAAACGCGTGCGCGGTGGTCTCCCAATGTGAGCGGCGCTGGAGCGCGCCATCCGGATCGACGAGAATATCGGCGATCGTTTGCGCATCGCGCACTTCGCTTTGCCCGCGCCGCACTTCCAGAAGCGGATTGAAACGAACAGACGCGGGGTCTGAGGGATCGAACCGGAGAATACGTGAGCCGCGCGAGCGCCAGCCAGCTGTTAAATTGAAATTCTCACCCTTGATGTCGTGGACGATGACCGGGCCAGGCCAGGTGAGCAATGTCGGTACAATGAGGCCTGCGCCCTTACCAGCGCGTGTCGGCGCAACGAGAAGCACATGCTCTGCGCCGTCATGGCGGAGATAATCGGATCCCAGACGGCCAAGGATGATGCCTCGATGTGTCAATAGCCCAGCCGCTTGGATCTCGGAATGCCTCGCCCAGCGTGCAGAGCCGAAAGTGGACGGATGGATTTTGGAAGCGTCTGGGAAGCGGAAAAACGCAAGCGCTAACGCAATAGCGGCGATGCTGCCGCCCGCCGCGATCCTTCCGCCGTGATCGAAAAAGTTGGGCGTGACCGCGTCATAGCGAACCTGCCAGACAAAGATCTCCCAGGGTTCGTAGAATGGGACACGGCCTATAGTGAAAACGGGCGCCCCGAGTTCGGGTGCATATTGCGCGCTATGCGCCCCCCACTGCGTGCCCGCCTGAAGACTGGCGAGAACGCCCAGAGTAGCGGTTAGTCCTGACACGATATTCCGGTTCATCAAAATCCTGCTCCCGTGTCGAGAATGACGCTTTAGGATCGCTTGGGAGAGGGCGATGCGCCAATCGGCAAAGGCGGGCAATCGCGGGAGGTCGTTGGACAGCGACGACGTCAAACTCTGCCTAGGCAGAGCTGCAGTTGCAGAAAGGCGCCGCCACTCAGCCGGGTGGCTCGCCGCACTGCCAGGCGATCCATAGGATGCAGTGAAATCGGCTCCAACCTTGCCGACCTTGGTCGATGGCTAAAGTGTAGCGGCGCCATTCGCGGCGTTTGGCCGATGGGCTCAAGGCGTTCCACTCGGCCTGTAATTGATCGTATGAGGTCATGTGACGGCTCCCGTTTTGAGACCGCTCGATGCTTGAGCGGCGGGAACGCGAGGGCATGAGCGCGTTGAGCGGGTCAAGGGTCTTCAGACGCGTCCGCGTCCCCTTGAGGCGCGATTAGCGGTCATGCAAACTGGATGAAGCGCGCGGCGTTAGAGAATGAGATCGAACCCGGACTAGCGTGACACCGGAGACTGCTTCTGGTGAGTAAGAGTCTATCGGCTAGTGAAAATTCCGGCCCTTGGGCAGCACTTTCGCCTCCGCCGTCACGGATCGCCTGCGACGATGGAGGCGCTGATCCTCATTCACCGGGCGGCGGACTTCGTCGGCGTTGGCTAGGAAATTGCCGGAGGGGGGCACAGCGTCGCTCAGGCTTTTGAGATGAAAGCTGAGGTCAATGAGCGAGTTGGACAACACATGGATGACGCCACTTTCCTTTTGTAGTTTACCCCGTACGCCCAGCAGCCGCGAGCCCAGCACCACGCGTCGGAAGCGCTCGAATACCTTCGGCCAGATGATGACATTGGCGACGCCAGTCTCGTCCTCAAGCGTCGCGAAAACCACTCCCTTCGCGCTACCGGGCCGTTGTCGCACCAGCACGATCCCGGAAACCTGCACCGTTCGGCCGCTGTCCGTCGTAGCGAGCTGTTTAGCGGAAACGTAGCCTTGAGCAGCAAAGGTTTGCCGAAGCAACGCCAGCGGATGCGCCTTTAGCGACATGCGGATCGCGGCATAATCCTGCAAGACGTGCTCGCCGAGGGTCAGCTTGGGTAAGACAACCTCAGCTTCCGCCGGCAAAGGCGCGGTCTGGCGCGCTGCGAAAAGCGGCAACCCGGCAAGCATGCGAGCCGGCGTTCCCGTTTCGACATAGCGAGAGACCGCCCACAAAGCTTCGCGTCGATCGAGACCAATCGAGCGAAAGGCATCGGCTTCAGCCAGCGTTTTCAGTGCGGCGACCGGTAGTTTCGTGCGCTGGGCAAAATCGTCCAGGCTTGTAAAACCCTCCGCCCGCGCGTTCATGATCGCCACCGCATGCGTCTCCGAAAAGCCTTTCATCTCGCGGAAGCCAAGCCGCAGGGCGTGCTTGATAGCGCCCAGTTTTTCCGCCGTCTCCAGCGTGCAATCCCAATCGCTGGAATTGATATCGACGGCGCAAACCTCACCACCATGCTCGCGGAAATCGCGTACGATCTGCGCGGGCGCGTAAAACCCCATCGGCTGTGAGTTTAACAGCGCCGCCGCAAAGGCGTCGGGATAATGACATTTGATGTAGCAGGAGACATAGACGAGCAGCGCGAAACTCGCCGCGTGGCTTTCCGGGAAACCATAGGTGCCGAAGCCCTTGATCTGGGGCCCATGACCGCTGGCTATCGCCATGGGAGGCCAATCCCCATGATCTGCTTGTCCCTCATCCCGTGGACGAGATGATCATGTGAGAGATTTGGGCGCGGGTGAACGCGCCGAGCTGTGACGACACCGATCTGCTAGACGCAATGCCATACCCTTGATGCTTCTCTTGACGTGCTCGACATCCGAGTGGTCTAAAGCTTCGATTAGTACCGAGACAGTTACTCTAAATACGTCGCGCTTCGCCGTGGTTAAAATTCGCAATTTGGGAAGTGCGCTTTTAGGATTTGGTAGGGCAAGGTGTCTTCACGGCAAGAATCCTAACACTGCCGATTTGGAACTTAAATCCTGATATCAGTATGAGCAGGTTGCGAAAATTCATTATAATCTTGGGATTACAAGTAAGTTTGCCGTGCTTTTTCATGGTGTGATTCTTCCCTTAGTGTATGTGAAATCAAGCTACGGGCATCAACAAAAAGGCGGCTAGTACGATGCAGGAGAGCGCTTCACATAGTCGTGCCCGCTGGATCCGAGACTTCTCTCGTTTTCTCCCAATAAAAAGTCAGTTTGTACTTTCAGGCAACGTCCGCGACCTGCAAATTATGCAAGACGGTACGGGAGGGTCTATCCCGACCACTCTGAATGACACCCTCGACGCAGAACTCAAATTAGCCGGCTATGGGCTGACACTGCGATACGATGTCGTGTCGGGTTTTTCCGTGTCTGGTCGTTCGGAAGCGGAAATCATCGCCGGCGACGCCCTCATGACCGAGATTGGCCTTTCCCCACAAAGAGGTAGGGCGCCAGCAGGACTTGATTTACTCGCAGCAGTACTGGAGCCCTTCGTTTCCAGGCAGGGTGAACCGACAGCCCTTATCGTCGATTTTGCATCTCGGCTGGTGGTCCGACGCGACAGTCTTTCGGGTCCAGAACATCAGCTTTTCACCCGCTCTTTGATCCTCAGCCACCAGTCGAAACCGCGTCCCTGGGGCGTGCAAAATCGCCCATTCTACAACACGGTCCTGTGGGTGGTGGAGCGGGAAGCGGACTTGCCAGACTGGCTAATTATCGACAATCCCAAACTTCGGCACATTTCGATCTCCAAACCTGACCATAGCGCTAGAGGCGCCATTGCTTCCTCATTGCTCTCGGCTATGCCGGGGGCGCGGGACATTTCCGCCCACGCTCTTCGCGATGTTCGGAAAATTTTTGTCGACGAAACCGAAGGACTTCTTTTGTCGGACCTCAAGTCGATCATTCTTCTAGGGGCGGCGGAACAGGTTCCGATCATGAAAATCGCGGATGCTGTTCGCCGCTATAAGGTCGGAGTGACCGAGGATCCATGGCAGAAAATCGAGCGTGACCGGATCCGTGGCGCTGAAGGCTTTATCCGTGATCGGGTGAAGGGCCAAAGCCACGCAATAACTCACATGCTCGACATCATCAAACGCGCAATTACTGGCGTGGGCGCCGGGCGCCGGGCCGGACGGCCTCGCGGCGTCGTTTTTCTAGCTGGGCCAACCGGTGTCGGCAAAACAGAACTCGCCAAGACTGTCACTAGTCTTTTGTTCAACGATGAAAACGCTTATATCCGGTTTGATATGTCCGAGTTTAGCGCCGAACATTCAGATCAGCGGTTGATCGGTGCCCCGCCCGGTTACATCGGGCATGATGCGGGTGGAGAACTTACGAATGCAATTCGCGAAAGACCATTCAGTGTGGTTTTGTTTGATGAGATCGAAAAAGCTCATCCGCGAATTCTCGATAAATTTCTACAAATTCTCGACGACGGGGTTCTGACTTCTGGGCGAGGCGACCGTGTTTATTTCTCGGAAGCGTTTATTATTTTCACGTCCAATCTAGGCATCTATAAAGTTGAGAATGAGCGGAGTGTTCAAAATGTCACTCTTAACGACAGTTTTGAGGCTGTTGAAAGTAAAGTTCTGGCTGAAATAAAAAGCCACTTTAAATTTAAACTGAATAGACCAGAAATACTGAACCGTATTGGCGAAAATATCGTTGTTTTTGATTTTATTCGCCCAATCATTGCGGATCAGATTTTTGATCAGATCATAGATGAAATTGTGAGCGCTCTCGCACAGCAGGACCTCGACGTTACGATTTCTCCTTCCGCACTTTCAAAGCTTAAGGAGGTTTGTCTTGCGGATTTATCAAATGGCGGCCGCGGTATTCGCAATCAAATTGAAGCCCATTTGACAAATCCGCTCGCCCGCGCACTTTTCGATGCTGACATGCAACCAGGCGGACGTCTTGAAATCGCAGAAATTCGTATCGGAAATGTTACTACTTTAATTTTACGAGAGCGAAATTAGACTGCCAATGTCTGAAATTCACGTTTCCCGAATTCATTTTCCGGTAACAACGCTTGGGCCAGGGCGGCGTATAGGAATCTGGTTCCAGGGATGTTCGATCCATTGCCCCGGATGCATTTCCACTGACACGTGGAGTTTTGGGTCAGGATTGACCACGCTTTCCAAGGTTTTGAACACTATAGAACCCCATTTCTCTGAAGCCGATGGGATAACAATCTCCGGCGGCGAGCCGTTTGACCAACTCGAGGCATTAATAGGTCTTCTGCGTCACATAAGAAGCTCATTCACTGGCGATGTGCTTGCTTATAGCGGTCATAGTTTCGAGGCCATTCAAGATAAGCCACCAATTGTAGATGGTTTGATCGACATACTCATTTCTGACCCATTCAACCAAGCAGCCCCGCAAACTTTGTCGCTTAGGGGCAGCGATAATCAGCGCCTTCATGTCCTCACAGCTCTTGGCGCGAAGCGTCTAGCCGCATTTGCCGGCGATATGTCGAAGAATAAGTGGGCGTTAGACGTTATGTTCGACGAAGACGGAACGGCGTGGTTTGCAGGAATTCCGCGCAACGGCGACTTTACTCGTCTACGCAAAATTCTGGAAAGCAACGGTCATCGCGCGTTCACGAGCGAGCAATAGGGCGGACACCTCAAAACAATGTTCAAGCAATGTCCCGTATGCACAAAACAAGGCCGCACCGCTTTGCGGCTCGCCAGCGAGGTGGTTTGTAGTATTGATGGCTTTGATATCTCAGGCGAACCGATAATTAACGAACCGTATTCGCCCTTACCGCTGGCGCCTACAAAGCCTGCACAAAAAACGCGCTTATGCCAAAGCGGTCATAATGTGCCTGGCGACGATGAACTGTGCCCGGTATGCGGCGCGGATATAGCGCCAGATCGTGCTCCATTTCCTCAATCAAATCTGCCGGACGGTGGTGCGCGGGGCTTTGCAGAGGAGGAACAGGCTCCGTATGTTCCCGACAGTCCCAGTCTCGTTATTGGTGACTGGAGGGTAATGGAAAGTTTTCATTCGCAAGTAGGGGCAGTCGAATGCCACCGGGTGAAACGAACAGTCGATGCCTTCGAGGCTGTTTTAACGTTATATCCGCCCGGCGTTACGTTTGACGCCAAAGTTTACGAGACTTTGCCAAACCTTCGAACAGGCCACGCGGCAAACATCATCGGGTCCGGGCTTTGGGAGGACAGGTTATTCGAAATCCGCGAGTGCTTTCCGCTAGGGGATTTGAGTACTGTCGCCCTCGTTGTGGATCAAGACCAAAGCTTGCGTGCCATCGTCGAAGAATTGGGCCGTGCCATACATGCGATAAACTCCGCTGGCATCCGGCACCGCGCTCTTCAAACAAAAAATGTTCTGGTTCGATCGCTTCAACCACTCGACCTTGTCATAGATGGCTTCGGATCGGCCCGCACCTCCGATTTTGATTTAGACACCGCTCCCGCCGCATATACGACATTCTACACGGCCCCCGAAGTTATCGCTGGTGCAGTTTCGCCAGCGTCCGACTGGTGGAGCTTAGGGATGATCCTTTTAGACAAAGCAACAGGCGGACGCTGCTTCGAAGGAATTAACGAAAAAGCATTCCGAATTCATATTGTGATGGGCGAAGCGCCGGTTCCAGACGATCTGCATCCCGACCTCAATGTCTTATTGCGCGGTTTGCTCACCAAAGATCTCTCTACTCGCTGGCAATGGAAGCAGGTTCGCGCTTGGCTCGCCGGGGAAACCCTGGAAGCACCCGCATTTTCTTCCATGCCAAGTTCGGAGAGTACGCGTGAAATTTTGCTCGGGGGAAAATCATACCGAAGCTTGCCGCGTTATGCCCTTGCCGCGGCAAATGAGCAGAATTGGAATGAGGCCGTAGATCAATTGCGCAGCGGCGAAATTTCGGCGTGGGTGGAAGAAGCCTGCGGCGTCCCGGCGATACTGGCGTCATTGCGCAATTTGAGCCGCCGAGATGTGGACGATGACTTCCGGCTTTCGATTGCCCTCAGGCTGCTTCACCCAAGCATGCCACTGATCTTACGCGGGGAGATCATCAACGCTGCCTGGCTGCTGCAAAATCCTCTTCAAGGATACGAATTTATCATCGGGCCTCTGCCTGAAATTCTCAACGATTTCGAGCTTGAGCCGGAGTTCTTGCGCCTGAAACGGCGGGAAGCGGCGGTGCGCGAGCGGGCTGCAAGCCATCGGATCGAACTCAGTATGGACGATTTGCGGATTGCCGCTCTTGGTTCCCGTGCCCGGCTTGCAGCGTTGTGGGAGACTAAGCGCCGATTGTCGCCTGATACCGAGCACGCAGGTTTAGCGGGGATCACCCGCCGCGCCAGTCTGACTGAAGAAGATCTCATTATCCTGGTGTGCGCGGAGATTGGGCAGTTTATACCGATTTCAGACATACTGGCCGAGGCAGAAGAGCTAGTTCGTGAAAATAATCTTGGACGCTTTGACCGAGAGGCTGCTCAAAAACTTCTGGAGAAGTATGTAAAGCGAGATTTCTTTCGGCTTGTCGATCAGCGTATCGCAGATTTCGCTCGCTGCGGTCAAACCCGCGCTGACGATTGGGCAGACCAATTTCGGCAGGAAAGTCGCATGCCGCTCGCACGCGCTCTCGCTCTCCTAACGGTTCCCCCAGAGCGATGGAAAAAGCCTGAGGGCTTGGCTTACATCACAAGTCTCACGTCATTCTTTGAGCAAAAGCTTACTGTTTCGATCAAACGGGGGCCATTGGCGCGTATGACTGTGGCGAAAACGTCCACCAGGTTCGATTTGCATGAAATCGGATCCGATCTGGCCCCTGCCGAACGCATATTGAACGGCTTACTCGATCAAAGCGGCGCTAGCAGCAATATCGACCCCGAAGTCTTTCGAAAAAATCCACTGCTTGAGGGAAGACTGCTTCGTCTGGTTTCCGACGCTAACCTTTATAAACGCGACACAGGTATCGACGGACTATATCTTGGCTTTCCCTTCATTGTGCATCAAGCCCCCGGCAGCACCAACAAACCTCGTATCTCGCCAGTGCTGCTTTGGCCCGTGAAACTCGTTGTTCCAACCGGCCAAAGAGGCATTTCCTCCATCTCCTTCGATAAAGATCGCCACGAGGTTCGCATCAATCCGGCCCTTGAGGGGTTTTTGGGTCAGGACGAGGTCGCTAAATGGAAAGACGCCGCTGAAGAGTTTCGTGGAGCGGGCGCAACAGCGGCTGGCGTTATTGATGCGCTCAGTATTTTTGCGAGCCAAGCAAGCCGCGAATTCATGCCCCTTCCAAGCCCGGATACTACCGTTAAAGAAGGACGTCCGACGCTCGTCTGCTCCGCTGTCGTGTTCAATGCAACCTACATGGGTCAAGCGCTTGTTGAGGATTTGCGCCAGCTCAAGCATCGGAAGGCTGATAATACGGCGCGCGATTTATGCCTGCGGCTCGGCACCTCGCCCAATTCTGCCACAACTGCCGGAAAACTGCGAGAAACTGACAAGTTCATTGTCGCGGAAAGTGATGCTTCTCAGGAAGACGCCATTTTCCGTGCTCGGAATGGCGCCGGCCTATTGATCGAGGGACCGCCTGGGACGGGGAAAAGCCAAACCATCGTCAATATGATCGCAGACGCCATAGGTTGCGGCAAAAGCCTCCTATTCGTTTGCCAGAAACAGCCAGCTCTCGACGTGGTTTACAAGCGGCTTATTGAGGAGGGTCTCGACGGCCGGGTTGTGTTGGTGAAAGATGTCAATAAAGACCGTAAGCCAATACTTACAGCCATCCGAGACCAGATAAACGGAAACGGCCAAGGCGGTTATTCATGGCGTAACGACAGGATTCAAACCGCTGCGCTCATCGAAACGCTGGAAAGTGATATCGATAAACATCACAAAATCCTGCATGCCATCGACGAAGCCTCCGGGCGCAGTTATCGGACGATCATCAGCGAATTAATTGAATTTGAAGCTGTTGGCCGACCGCCTATCGATGTCAGAGGCCTACGTCCGGTACTTGGCGGCCTTAATCTGGAGACGCTTACGCTTCTGGAGGAGACTTGCGCGCCACTTGGAGGGTTATGGCTGCGGTCGCGTTTTGAGGATAGTCCGCTCGCAGCATTGAAGCCCTTCGAGAGCGATAACGCGACGCTTGAAGATTTTCATTCAGACTTCGAGGTATTTAAAGCTGCCGAACAGAACCGAATTGCGGTTTTACAAACTCATCCAGGCCAATATGAAATTGAGGACGCAAAGTCTGCCAAAGAATGGCTGGCGCAAAATGCGGCGCCACTGGTCGCTATAGACGAGCAGACTCGCCGCAATCTCAGGAAATGGGTTGGTAGATTCCAGCCTGCAACAGGTGATAAACCCGCTATTCAGAAGGCCAGTGAAGCGCTTTTAGAGGCTTTTTCAGCTATTAAGGCGGTCAATCGCGACCATCACGACAGCGCCCTTTTCGGTGTGCTGCTCAAACTTGATGACGTCATGCTTGGGCGATGGATTGCAATCGCCACGAAATGTACCGCCCCGACATCCTTCTTTGCTCGTCTTAATCCTGCGCTCCATATTCCGCGGCGTAAACTCCGCCGCTTCTTGGCTGACAATGGCGTTCATCCAACCGCTGAAGCGATGGTGTCGTTCTTACGCGCTTCGCAGCTTGAGAAAGCTTTGAGGCCGATCCGCGCGTCCGTTATGTTATCAGGAGAAATGCTAGGCGAGAGCCCGGACAACTGCGCCGACAAGCCAAGTTTCCATGTCAAAACCCTGATTGTGGAGGCCCTCACAGCAATCAACGAAGTCGTAAAGATCCATACTGTTCTCAAAGCCGCGCCGCATCCCCAAGAGGCACTCGTTGCGGCAAGAAAGGGAACGGTCGAAGCTATCAACCAATTGCTGGCTGAATATCAGGCAGCTCTTCTACGTCATAGGGCTCGGGCAGAAAGCCTAGCCACCACTGATGCTCTGAAGCAATGGTTTGACGATCGGTGGATTGTCGGCGCATCCCAGCGCATTCATTCAAATCAGAGCAATGAACTAGAGATTTCCGCCATTGAAGATTCGGCCTCTAGTCTCGCCCCCTATCAGGATTTCCGCGCCCGCTCGAACGGTTTGTCCGAGTTGGGGTGGATGGTTTTTAAAACCATGCGTAAGGCGCAGAAAGTGCTGGACGCACTGCCGCCTAGCGAAATTGACCGCGAAATTCGCCGCATTATTGGGCGAGAAGCAAGGCTGGCTTGGAAGGAGCGCATTGAGCGTGCGAATCCTGTTCTGCGCGCCGGGCGCACTGACCTCGAAGCGAAAGCCAAAAGCCTTGGGGAAGCGCTCAATAAAATGCGCGAACTGAACCGGAAAGCTTTGGCTCAAGGCCCGACTTTAGCACCAAGTGCTAATGTTCAACGCTGGGAGGACATCACCCGCCTGCAGGGGCCACGAGCGATTGGCTTGCGCGATTTTTTTGACAAAGGGCTAGATCTCGGTCTGCAGAAACTTCGCCCCGTGTGGATGATGAATCCCGATGTTGCTAGCCGCATGCTGCCGCTGAAACCTGGATCCTTTGACTACATTGTCTTTGATGAAGCGTCTCAAATTCCGGTTGAGAACGCACTTCCCGCACTTTATCGGGGTAAAAAGCTGATTGTGAGTGGTGACGAGAAACAATTGCCGCCGTCATCCTTTTTTTCCGAGACCGTTGACGACAAAGAGAACGAAAGCGAGGAAGATCCCTTTAAAGAAGATCTAAGTGAAGAAGAGCGCGATGTAGCAGAGGAAAACTGGAACCGCCGCGAAATCAAGGATTGTCCGGACCTCCTCCATCTTGCGCGCGCGGCGCTTCCCGAGGATGGCAAAGCGATGCTGCAGGTGCATTACCGCTCGCAGTGGCGCGAACTAATCGCGTTCTCAAACGCCGCATTCTATGACAACCGATTGAATGTGCCGGTGCAACACCCCGATGCGCTTGTTGAGCAAAGCCGTCCGATAGATGTGCGGCGCGTGGACGGCCTCTATCTAAATCAAGCGAATCGAGACGAGGCTTTGGCGGTTATCGATGTCCTCGCAGGGATGTGGCTTGGCGCCAGAAGGAGCGCGCAGGTCCCATCCGTCGGGGTGGTCACCTTCAACCGCAAGCAAGCCGATTTGATAGAGGAGTTGATAGGCGAACGGGCCAAAACCGACGAGGCGTTCAACTCTGCTTACGTAAGAGAGTCAAACCGGGCTGGGGCAGGCGGCGACGCCGGATTTTTCGTCAAGAATGTTGAAAATGTTCAGGGCGATGAGCGTGACGTGATTATTTTTTCGACAACGTTTGGCCGTAACGTACAAGGCCGTTTCATCCGGAATTTTGGCGTACTTGGACAAGCCGGTGGCGAGCGTCGCTTGAACGTTGCGATAACCCGAGCCAAGGAGAAAATTATCATCGTGACGTCAATGCCAGTGCCGGAGATATCAAACTGGCTCGGCTCACGCCGCAAACCTGAGGGGCCGCGAGACTTTCTGCAAGCCTTTATGCAGTACGCAGCGATGATTTCGTCCGGCGACCTGGAGGGCGCGCGGGCTCTCTTGATTCAAGTGTCTAGATCGCCGTCTGAAATCTTACGCAAAAATGTAGAAGCGAGGAATAGTTTTGGTGACATCGTCGCTTCATTCCTCCGTAACAATGGATTTGAACCTATTGCGGTGAATGACGGCGATGCATTCGGCATTGACTATGCCATTGCCGATCCGTCCACCGGTTTATTCGCCATAGGCATCGAATGCGACTCTCCAGATCATCCGCTCCTTGCAACAGCGAGAGCTCGAGAGCTTTGGCGCACTGATATTCTTAAGAAGTCGGTGCGGCACGTCCACCGTATTTCCGTTCGTGACTGGTATCATACGCGCCAATTCGAGGAGGCCCGCCTGCTCGACGCCGTACGGTCTACGCTATTCCAGAAGGCTGCCGAATGAGCGGACCAAAAGTTATCGTTATTGTTACTCGCGAGGAAATAATTGCGACATGCAACCGGCATCTTGCTGAACTTGACGCGGCTATATCGAACTGGCGGAATATCTGCGAAAAGCACGGCTTGGCAGATTTGAAGGACGTTGAGGCGGTTCTGAAGCGGCAGGCCGAACTCCGTCTACTTCTGGCGAAAGAGCAATTTCTCGAATTGCAAAAGCATGTTCCGCTCGCGATCCAATTCCTAAACGCCGACGTTACGGCCCGTGTCAAAAAAGCGGCGGAAGCGGAGGCCACAGCGAAAACCGAGCAGGCGCGTTTGTCATCATTTGCGTCAAGTATGTTAAGCAAGCTTACCGCTTCAAACATCCAAATTCCGGCTGAGCTTGCCGAAGTGCTTAAATTAGCGTCGCTCAACAGCGACTTGAAGCCAGGGTTGGCGACGCAGGCGATTTCCAAGGCGATCGATTTGTTAACCGCGAAAGCATCGCCGTCAGAATTGACCGATTCACAGAAAAAGCTGGTGGCAGATCTTGGAGACGGGCACCGGAATACGGTGCTCAAACGCTGGCCTGATCAGCAGACGGTCCACCTGGACGATCTCACCGAGAAAGTGCATTTCCAAATTGCTGATCTCTCGCTTTTTGCCGGAGAGGAAGCCGTCGCTTCATTCACAGCCCGGGCGGGGGCCATCGCCTCCGAACCTTCGGAAACTCGACGCAAGCTTCTTGCTGAAAGTCTACTTTTTGAGGTCAACGCGGCCGCCCGCGCTCATAACGAGCGTCGCAGGGTTCTTCAGGATATTGAAGCGTTTCTCCTGCGGTTGGACGGCGTTGATGAGAAGTCACGAGCAGTACGGTCACGCTTAGCGTCAGCGCACGAGATTCAGAGTGTTGAGGCGCTGATTGCCCTGGCAAGTGAAGCCCATTCGGCTTTAGAGGCGCGAGATAAAGCAGCGGCAGCTGGCGCACGTCGTCAGGCGGTTTTGAACGGGCTTAGCCAACTTGGATATGAATTGCGCGAGGGCATGATGACTACCCTCGCCAAAGAAGGCCAAATCGTTGTGCGCAAAGCGGTCAATCCGGACTATGGCGTCGAAGTTATCGCCCCAGGCGAGGTTGAGCGGTTTCAGGTTCGCGCAGTGGCCTTCGGCGCGTCCGGCGCCGCGCGCGACCCGCAACGCGACCGTGATATGGAAACGATTTGGTGCTCCGAATTTGACAAGCTCGCGGCCATTGTTGCCAACAATGGCGGACACGTTTCAATCACGAAGGCAATTCCGGCAGGCCAAACACAGCTCAAGATCATTGACTCCCAGGCGGCCGGTCCGCATAGCGATGTTGAGTTCGCAAGACCAATAGAGCGAAAGCTCAAATTGTAACCTTTGTTGTAGCTTGACTTATGCCCGCCAATGCGAGCTACTTCGGTTTACCACGCGCGCCGCCCTGAAGGCTTTTTCGTCAATCATCGATGCCGGGTCGACCTTCTGGTCGAAGCACCGCGGAGTCGAAGATGATATGCTCCTCCACCGCCATGCCACCGACAATCCTAAATCGATCGACGCCGAGGAATTTGCGCTGCTCCCCGTGGATGACAGCAGATGTCTCCCAAGCGATGTAGAGCATATCGCCGCTTCCCGCACAGTCGAGCGGCGTGACCGTCATGCCGGGAAATGCGGCCAGCATCTCAGTCATGTAATCGATGTAGTCAGTCCCCGACATTGTCGGATTGCCTGTGAAGTGTATTTTTGCGTTAGCGGTGATGATATCTGCCACGCGTGGACCCGAGGGCGCCGCCCAAAACGACTTGAAGCGCTCGTAGAAATCGAGGTGTTCTGAACTAAGAGATGTGCTGGCCACGTTGTTCTCCGCTGATCTGTCTCCGATGATCTGAATTATGTGCGCACCGCACGTATCGTCAAGTTGAAAAATGTGCGCACCGCACATATGGTTCTCAAATGACCAACAAATCCGCGAACTTGCTAGGCGCCGTGGGGCTTGCAGTTGCCGATCGGATCGAAGCCGCGGCACGGGCTATTCTCAATCACGCCGGTGAGACGCCGGCGGCGCTTGTGGTGATCGGCTATGGCCTTGGCCCGTCCAACGAACAGTTGCGACGCATCCTCCGCCTTTCACATCCTGGGTCCGTCCGCCTTGTTGATCGGCTTGTTGGCGACGGTCTGGTGGAGCGTCGCCAGGGGGCTGACAAGCGGGCTGTCGCTCTGTACCTTACAGAGCGCGGAATTGCTTTGCGCGAAGACCTGCTGAGGGAACGGTTAGCAGCCCTTCGTCCGTTTCTGCTCCCGCTGACCGGGCAGGAACAAGACGTTTTAGCGAACCTCCTGGAAAAGATGCTCTCGGCACTCGGGACCACTGATGCGGATCGCTGCACCATCTGCCGTTTGTGCGACGACAACGTGTGCACCGATTGCCCCATTCCCGCTGACTTCAGGAACAGCCGAACAACTGAGTGACCGGCTTTCCGTCGCACTAGGCCGCCAGAAAAGTCTGAACCGAAGTCGTCGGCGGTCGTCAGGGCAAATCGCGATGGCGGCGCTCACGCGCCGCCGAACCTCCAGACCGGGATGCCGAGCTTCTTCGCCTTGTCGGCGAGGTTGTCCTGAATGCCAGTGCCGGGAAACACGATGACCCCGATCGGCAGCACGTCCAACATCTGATCGTTACGTTTGAAAGGAGCGGAGCGGCCGTGTTTGGTCCAGTCCGGGGCGAAGCCGATCTGTGCCACGCCTCGGTGGTCGGCCCAACGGGCCGCGATTTTCTCGGCTCCTTTCGCCGATTTTCCGTGCATGAGCACCATGTCGGGATGTTTGGCGCGGACCTTGTCGAGCTTGGACCAGATCAGTTCATAGTCATTGAAGTCCAGCCCACCCGTTAGCGCGACCTTCGGCCCGGCGGGCAGCAGCACCTCGCGGTTAGCGCGCTTGCGCGCGGCGATGAAGTCGCGGCTGTCGATCATTGCGGACGTGAGCTGGCGATGGTTGACGCGTGAGCCGACGCGGGGTGACCAGTTCGAGCCAGTCGCCTTCTGGTACATATCGGCGCCGGTGTCGCGAAGAACCTCGAGGGCGTCGCGTCGTTCGATAAGCTGTTGTCCTGTGGCGACCAGCGTTTCGAGTTGCGCGGCCGTCGCTTCGGAGCCGTCCTGTTCGCGCTGCCCCTGCTTTTGGGCCTGCTCGTTGTCGTCGAGTGTGCGCTCCACGCGGAGGACAGCGCGGTGGAACATGTTGACTGTGGACCAGAGCAGGTCGTCGAGGTCCGCATCGAGGCCGGTGTCGGCCATCGTGGCGATCAGCGCATCGAAGATGTCGGCGACGGCGCCTGCGATCACGCGGTCTTCCGGGATCGGGCGAGGATCGGGTTCATCATCGCGCCGATGAAAGCCGTAAAGCTGAAGCTCGGTAAGCACGTGGTCGGTGGGAGAGGATGTGTGGTCGGGCTCGAACTCGTCATGCTCGCTCATGTGCAAACTCCGTTTGCTGGACCGCGACCGCCGCGGCCTCCATGGCGACGAAGCCGTCGGACGGGCTGGACTGGCACCCGGAGCGATTAGCGAGGGGCCGCAGCGTGAGCGGAGGACCGCAGCGGCCGGCTATTTTTAGGCAACCCTTTGGGTTTCTATCGCGGGGCAAAATAGTCGGCCACAAGGTTGCCTGGACGGGCCGACTGATGGCCGATCGCCCTCTTGGAAGGCC
>JBGSLP010000247.1:0-3346 GCA_041740655.1 Alphaproteobacteria bacterium | reverse complement strand
GATCCATCAAAAACGCGATTAACGGAGCGAAAGAGCCATGCTGCGCTGGTTTGAAACCCTTATTGACCCTTACAGAAAATACGAGATTGTCCGGCCGCCTGACCGGCTGGTCCCTTTTTATTGGCATTATGTACGGAACGTCTGGCCCGCTTTTATTGCGGTCATGTTCTTTGGGCTGGCTGGCGCGCTCATCGAGGTGGCGCTGTTCACCTTCATGGGGCAACTTGTCGACCTCGCGAAAAATGCGACGAGCCCGGCTGCTTTCTTCGATGAAAACTGGACCACGTTGATCTGGATGGCGTTCGTAGCGGTCGTTTTGCGCCCGCTCGCCTTCGCCATGCACGCCATCTTCATCAATCAGACGATCAACGCGAAATTCATGAATCTCGTGCGCTGGCAGACGCATCGTTACGTGCTGCGCCAGAGCCTGTCGTTTTTCCAGAACGATTTCGCGGGGCGAATCGCGAACAAGATCATGCAGACCGGCCCCGCCGTGCGCCAGACAGTTGTCGAAATCGTCGATGCGCTGTGGTTTGTCATCATTTACGCGGTGAGCGCGCTCGTCATCTTTTTCCAGGCCGACTGGAAGCTGATGATCCCGCTCATCCTGTGGGTGATCGGCTTCGCCATGACCATGCGCTACTTCATTCCGCGCGTTCAGGAGAAATCCACGATCATGGCGGAAGCGCGCTCGACGCTAACCGGGCGCGTCGTCGACAGCTACACGAACATCTTCACCGTAAAGCTTTTCGCCTACAACGATGGCGAGGATCGCTATGCGCAGGAAGCGATCAGCGACCAGACGGAGAAGCTGCAGGACCAGCTCCGGATCATCACGCGCATGGAGATCACGCTCTGGCTCCTGAACGGTCTGCTAATCGCGGGCACGACGGGTCTTGCGCTCTGGCTGTGGAGCACGAGCGTCATCACCATCGGCGCGATTGCTGTGGCGACGGGCCTCGTTATCCGCATCAACAACATGGCCGGATGGATCATGTGGGTGCTGACGGGCATCTTCGAGAATATCGGCACGGTGGAGGAGGGCATGCAGACCATCGCCAAGCCGTGGACGGTGCTCGATAAGCCCGGCGCGCAACCGATCGTCGTCAACAAGGGCGAAATCCGTTATGACGGCGTCACCTTCCATTACGGACGCGAGAATGGCGGGCTGATCGAAAAGCTGAACCTGACGATCAGGCCGGGCGAAAAGATCGGTCTTGTCGGGCGGTCTGGCGCCGGAAAATCAACGCTGGTCAACCTGCTGCTGCGCTTCCACGATCTGGAAGGCGGGCGGATTTTGATCGACGGGCAGGATATTGCCGGGGTCACTCAGGACAGCCTTCGGGCGCATATCGGCATGGTGACGCAAGATACCTCACTGTTGCACCGCTCCGTGCGCGACAATATCCGGTACGGCGTGCCCGATGCGCCCGAGTCTGTCGTTATCGCCGCCGCGAAGCGGGCGCACGCGCACGACTTCATCCTCGGACTGGAGGATATGGCGGCGCGGCAAGGCTACGACGCCCATGTGGGGGAGCGCGGCGTGAAGCTGTCGGGCGGCCAGCGTCAGCGCGTGGCGATCGCGCGTGTGCTGCTGAAAAACGCGCCGATCCTTGTTCTCGATGAAGCCACGTCCGCGCTCGACTCGGAGGTGGAAGCCGCCATTCAGGAGCAGTTCGATAACCTCATGATGGGTAAAACCGTGATCGCCATCGCGCACCGGCTCTCGACAATCGCCGCCATGGACCGGCTGATCATCATGGATAAGGGGCGCATCGTGGAGGAGGGCAGTCACGAACAACTCGTGCGCAACGGCGGCCTCTACGCATCCCTTTGGGCGCGTCAATCGGGCGGCTTCCTGTTCGAGGAAGTTGCTTAAAAAGGGCCGCTGGCTTCGGGTGAACCGCGCCAGCGGCCTAATCCTAACCCTCAGTCAGGGTCACAGGACACGCATTGGCGAACCATCCTCGGCCATCGCGTTGCGCTTTTGTAATCAATAATCATGCCAGAAAAAAGAGGTCATCCTTACCGCTTCATCCGCGTTTCAATGAACGGTGCGCCCAAATCATGTGCGGGGCCGCCAATGCTGCACAGTTTTGCGCCACGTCGGCTGCGTTAGCCTGTCACGCCCCTTAGGTGAACTATGTCAACCTCGGAGGCGTAGACATCGGCATGGTGGGCACGTTAGGGTATGCATTGAGCTTCCGGAGTAGCCGAAAGTCGAATCTCGACGCGGAAGCTGCCAACAAGGCGACAATGCCAGACCTGATACAAAGAATTGCCCGCGATCAAGATCCTCAAGCATTCAAGGAATTGTTCCTGAAGTTTGGACCTCGCGTGAAGGCAATGATGATGAGACAAGGCGCGGACGCTGAAACCGCGGAGGAGATTGCGCAGGACACCATGATGGCTGTCTGGCGCAAAGCGCACCTGTTTGTCGAAAACAAGGGTAGCGTTTCGACCTGGGTATTCACAATTGCTCGGAATTTGCGAATTGACCGCCTGCGCCGCCACGTCGTCTGGCAGGATCTTGAACCCGAACTGGAAAAGCTGGTCAGCGAGGAGGACCTCCCGGATGAGGCCCTGTCGCGCAACGAAATTCGGGAGCGCATGAGCGCCGCGCTGGAAACCCTTCCGCCGGAGCAATATGAGGTCGTGCAGCTATCGTTTATCGAAGGCCTGTCACACCACGAAATCTCCGAGCGCATCAAGGCGCCGCTCGGAACCGTAAAGTCCCGCATTCGTCTCGCGTACCAGAAAATTCGCGATGCCGTAGGGGATGATCTATGACGCCGCACCAACACATACCCGTCGACATGCTGATGAGCTATGCGGCAGGCGCGCTCGATGAGCCGGTTGCGGCCGTAACCGCTGCGCATCTAGACTGGTGCCCGAAGTGCCGCGCCCGGCTGGCTCGCATGGAAATTCTCGGCGGCTTGATGATGGAGCGCGTGCCGCCAGCGACGATAACGTCGCCAGCCGACCTCGCGACCCTGGCCGCCGACCGCAAACCATCCGGCGCGTCCGAAATAGCTCTAGAACCGGGTTATCCGAGGACGGGTCTTCCGCTGGAGAGCTATCTGCCGATGCCGATTGCGCGCCGAACCGGTTTGAAGCGCGCCACCATCCCATGGAGCGCTGATGGGCATGGCGTCGAACGCCATACCGTGCTGGCGACCGACACCGGCAAAGCTGTTCTCCAGTTTGTCCGTGTGGCCCCGGGCCGGGCGCTTCCGCAAGACATGGGTAGCGCTGAGGCCCTGCTCGTGCTGTGGGGATCGTTCGCCAATGTTGACGGTGAATTCATCAGCGGCGATTTTGCCGGCCTCGCTGAGGGAGCGTCACA
>JBGSLP010000246.1:0-5977 GCA_041740655.1 Alphaproteobacteria bacterium | reverse complement strand
GGTCAGGTTTTCCGCCGCGCACCCAAGACTAACGAAGAGATGGTGATTGTCCGGGTCGACGATTTCGATCCGTCGCGCCATGTCAGGCAAAATTTCTATGCTGCCGTCGCTAACTTTGAACCGCCAAGGCTGTGTGTTGTGGCTGTTGGCCGCCAGTGTCGCGTAGCAGATCAAATCTCGTGTTTCGGGCGCTTGTTTCAATGGCGCCCGCATCGCTTCAAGCGACGCATTATATTCCTCGATTGAACCCATGCCTCGGAGCACGAAATATGTCGCTCCGATACTGGCGGCGGCCACCCGCCGCCCGCCAAAAAAAGCCGCCTGTTCATCGGTATGCCAATCGGTTCGCGGTGGTCGATACGGCCAACGATGACCGACCCGGGAGCGCTATAACCTCAGCAAACGAAAAAAAGCAAACGAAGTTCCGTGTTAGCTCAGCAATTTCACGAGCCTCGAACTATTCGACGCTAATTCTAGACAACAAGCGGATTCGACGTTTCAGCCGCGCTGATAGGCCTAGCTTTCGCACTCATCTTTGGTCTTGAGCAGGAAACGGAGCGGGCGATGGGATTCGAACCCACGGCCCTCAGCTTGGGAAGCTGATGCTCTACCGACTGAGCTACACCCGCATAGTGAGAGCGATAGCACATGCGGGCGCCCCTCGCAAACGCCGCCACGCGAACGCTGCTTAAGAGGCGTTCGCGTCTCTTAGGCGGGGCTTGTTGGCGCTCGCCTCCCTCGCCAGCAGCGCGCGTTGCTCATCGATGATGTAATCGCGCACGATCGGCGCGGCGTCGCGCTTCTTGGCAAGCTGCATGTGAAAGACTTCCTGCGACCCCGTGCGGAACATCATCTCCGCGCTGATCAGATAGAACTCCCACATCCGGCAGAATTTCTCGTCGTACATTTGTGCGACCTTGGCGCGGTTCGCCTCGAAGCGTTCGTGCCAGTGGGCCAGCGTGGTGGCGTAGTGCACGCGCAGGAATTCAAGGTCGGTCACCCACAGGCTGTTGGTCTCGACGGCGGGGAATACCTCCGACAGCGCGGGCGAGTAGGCGCCGGGGAAAATGTATTTTCGCAGCCATGAGCTTGCGACGCCCGGAGGGCTCATCTTGCCTATGGAGTGAAGCAGCATCAGGCCGTCATCGGTCATCAGGTCATTGACCTTGCTGAAGAATTCGCCGTAATGCGCAACCCCCACATGCTCGAACATGCCTACCGAAACGATGCGGTCGAATTTCTGCGTCAGCGCCCGATAGTCCGTGAGTTCGAAGCGGACGCGGCCGCTCAGGCCCGCATCGCGAGCGCGCTTTTCCGCCAGCGCGTGCTGCTCCTTCGACAAGGTGACGCCCAGCACTTCCACATCGGCGACGCGGGCGAGATACATGGCCAGCCCACCCCACCCTGAACCTATGTCGAGCACTTTCATGCCCGGCTTCAACTGCAGCTTTGCAGCGATAAGCCTGCACTTGTTGATTTGCGCGGCCTCAAGGCTTTCGCCCTCCTCGCGAAAATAGGCGCAGGAGTAAAACATGCCGCTATCGAGAAAGAGTTCGTAGAACGCGTTGCCGATATCGTAGTGGTGCGCGACGTTCGATTGCGCCTTGCCGACCGGATTGGCCTGCTGGAAGCGCTTCAGCGCCTTGGAAGCCTGCTGAAACGCCTTCTGCATCGGGAAGGCCGCGAGCGCGCGTCGATTGAGTGAGAATAAAGTCAGGAAATCGCGCAGCGAGGAGCCGGGAAAGCTCATCCGCCCGTCCATATACGCCTCGCCAGCGTGAAGCTCGGGGTTGAGAAACAGCTTTCGGTAGAGGGATGCATCCGTCAGGCGCATGGTCACATCCGGCGCAGCGCCGTTCGAGGTTCCGGGCGAGCCGAACACGTGTGTCGCGCCCGCAGCATCTATCACGGTTAGACTTCCGGTGCGGATGAATGACCGCAGCATCGTCGACAAAAGAAACATAGCTTAACTCCCCTTAAGCTTACCAAAGCTAACGCCTGCGAGCCTCATATGCGATGGAAAATCGCCCACATCCGGCATTTTATGTGGACTAATCTGCCGCTCGTTCGCGATCACCTTCTTCGGCTTCGCGCATAATGCAGGCATCGCAGTCGCGCTGTCTAAGAGGGTTTGGCTATCATGATCGCGACTGCCGCGATGAGCGGCGCCGTCGCGATGACGCCCCAAACGATCCATGTCCTGCTGTTGCGGCGGTATGGTTCGGGGAGCGGTTTGGCGAGATCGAACGCACGCGCCTGCCGCGCCTGGCGTATCTGCACGGGAACCAGAATCGCCGCCCAGATGACGCCGGAGATGGCGAATAGAACCTGCCCCCAGATCAGCCAGGATGAACCGAACGGATCGATTCCGGCGGCGAAGGTCATGCCGTACCCCCCGATTGTCAGCAGGGCGATCCCGGCGACCGTGAACAGCCAGTCGCTGACCGTCACCCCATGCTGGGCGTGCGCGACGATACGAGGATCGCCCGTCCGATCGGCGAACACCTTCCAGAAGGCGGTAATGGTGACATTTCCGATGAGCAGCACGACGCCCAGCAAATGCAGGAACTTGAAGGCGTCGTATGCCATTTATTTTCTTTAGCGCTCACTATTTTGGTCAAGGAAATGAGAGAGGGCGCGGCCCGGTCAAAGTAACCGCAAAACAGCCCCGAACGTTCCGATCCGACCGCCCTAAAACGCATCCGAAGCCTGCGCGGCTTTTCACAGCGCCGAAAGCCTGCTAACAACACATTGATTTAACGAATTTTTAACGCAAGTCTACGGGAGAAAACCATGAAACATTGGCTAACATTGACAGCGTGCGTTGCTTTGGCGTTCACCGCGACCGCCGCATCAGGTCAGGGCCGGGATCGCGACAGGGACCGCGATGGCAAGTGGGAAAAGCTGGGCTGCG
This sequence comes from Alphaproteobacteria bacterium, assembly GCA_041740655.1. GTDB lineage: Bacteria > Pseudomonadota > Alphaproteobacteria > Rhizobiales > Rhodomicrobiaceae > JAWXCE01. The sequence continues at coordinate 3,063 of JBGSLP010000246.1, read as the reverse complement.
AGCAGGTCGGCCGGAAAGCTGACCGTGATGAAATCCGGGTCGGAAAGCGCGAAGGCCGCTTTTCCGCAATCCGCCTTGAGGCCAATGGCAATGATGTGAGCATTCTCGACCTCAAGGTGGTTTACGCCAACGGGCAGCCGGACGATATTCGTGTGCGCTCGGAAATCCGTGAAGGCGAGAGGACGCGTCCCCTGGATCTCAAGGGCCGGGATCGCGCCATACAGCGCATCGAATTTGTTTCGAAGAAAGATTTTAAGGGCCGGAAAGGTCGCGGCAAGGCGCAGGTTTGCTTTTATGGCCGCACGGTCGAAAAGCGCGCCGACAGGAAATGGGAAGAGCTTGGCTGCCAGTCGGTCGGTTTTTTGGGCGACCGCGATGTGATCCGGGTTGGCCGCCGCGAAGGACGTTTCAAATCCATCAAGCTGAACGTTTCGGGGAACGCGATTTATCTGCTCGATCTCAAAGTCGTGTATGCAAACGGTCAGCCTGACGACATTCAGGTGCGCTCGGAAATTCGTGAAGGCGGCGAAACCCGCCCGCTTGATTTGAAAGGCCGCGAACGCGCCATCGACCGCGTGGAAATGGTTTATCGCGCCAAGCCGAACTTCAAAGGCAAGGCGAGAGTCTGCGTCGCAGGCCTTCAAGATTAACGCGCTTCAAGGCTGGGTGATACGCACGGTGTCACCCAGCCTTGTTTCTCATAGCTTGCGCCCCAGCAATTCGAGCTGTCGCCGCTGCCATTCCGTACTAGTTAGGCGGCGCAGACCGCATTTATTGAAGAAGACGACGGCGGGCGATGCGGCAGCCGTCACGACGTGCATGCCGGAGATGGAAGCGCTGCGGCAATGCGCGGCATAGGCCTCCACCAGCCGGGCTCCGTGCCCTTGGCCGCGCTGTTCGGGCGCGGTGTTCACGTGGAAATGCGCCGGATAGTCCGCATACTGGGGCCAGAAGCGTGGGTAATAATCGATATCGCCGAAAAGCGACCTAGCCGCCGCGCTGTCCGGGCAACCGGCGAGATAGGCGAGCGCGTCGCCCGCGCCATCGACCGAAACAAAGCAGTCGCCGGGAAAGCTGCGCAGATAGCGACCGAGCCAGCGATCATAGTGCAGCGTGCGCTGGGCTTCGTCGTGGAAGATTTTGGTCGGCGAACTGAGGAAGAAGATGCGCTCCAGCCCAAGCCTGAGCCGCGCTCGGCCCTCGATGCTTGCCTCGGAATATCGGATGATCTGCGCGCTCATCGTCCAAGGCGCTGCCGCGCCATCCTATCTGAAGTGCTTCGACAGCTTTAGTCCCTGCGCCTGATAATGTGACCCGGGCCGCGCGCCGTAAAGCGACTCAGGCGGCTCGATGAGGCGCTCGTAAATCAGGCGCCCGACGATCTGGCCGTCTTCCAGCAGAAACGGCACCTTGTGGCTGCGCACTTCCAGCACCGCGCGAGCGCCGGACCCGCCAGCGGCAGCATGGCCAAACCCCGGATCGAAGAAGCCTGCATAATGCACGCGGAACTCGCCGACCAGCGGATTGAACGGCACCATCTCGGCCGCGTGCGTTGGCGGTACGTGCACCGCTTCCCGCGAGGCCAGAATGTAGAACTCGTCCGGGTCGAGGATCAGGCGACGGTCGCGCGCGGTGATCGGCTCCCAGTAATCGGCGATATCGCAGGCCGCCTCGACATCCACGTCCACAACGCCCGTGTGCCGCTTGGCGCGATAGCCGATGACGCCATCCGCCCCGCCCGATAAATCCGCCGATAGGGCAATGCCGCCGGCAATGTCCGCCATATCGGACGAAACCAGTTGCTCCTGCAGGTGAAGGGCGGTTAGCGCCTGATCGGTAGCGGCGGCCTCGCCTCGCCGGAAACGCATTTGCGCCAGCCGCGAGCCCGAGCGCACCAGCACCGGAAATGTCTGCGGGCAAATCTCAGCGTAGAGCGCGCCCTTATATCCAGCGCCCACCTGATCAAAGCTCGCCGCTCCATCAGCGATCACGCGGGTGAAAACATCGAGCCGCCCGGTCGAGCTTTTCGGGTTGGCGGCGGCGGAGATGTCGGGCGGCAAAGCAAGGCGCTCGGCGAGCGGCGCCAGATAAACGCATCCGGTCTCAAGCACCGCTCCGGCGGTCAGGTCTATGCGGTGGAGCGCGAAGCGGGCCAGTTTCTCCTCAACCGATCCGCCAGCGCCGGGCAGAAAGCTGGCGCGCACCCGCCATGCGCAATCGCCGAGCCGCAAATCGAGGCTCGCGGGCTGTATCTGCGCGTCCGTCACGGGCGCGTCCGCCGATATCCCGCCTACGCCGATAAGGGCGCGGATCATTTGCGCGGGCAGCAAGCCTTGGCCAGCCATGGCGTCGTTTGACTTTTCCATGCCCCACGGCGTAGACGACTTTGCGCTTGACGCCAAGACCGCATCGCGGCTTAATCCCCGTCATTCGTGGTGATTTGAGCGGCCAGCTTGCAGCCACGTTAAATAAATTGCTAAACGGTCGGTTGAGGTCTCCTTGACGAGGTATCACACCGGCTATCGGCGTTTCGCCTGGCCGGTTTTTTGTGCCCGACAGGAGGCAGCAACCAATGACCGCTTATGAAAACAAGCCTACCGATCCGCGCAAATGGCGCACGGCAACCGCCCTCGTACATGGCGGCACCGTCCGGAGCCAGTTCGGCGAGACGTCCGAGGCGCTCTTCCTCAATGCGGGCTTCGTCTATAATTCAGCCGAGGATGCAGAGGCGCGATTTAACGGCGAGCAGGAAGGCTTCGTTTACAGCCGTTTCTCAAACCCGACCGTCGCCATGTTCGAGCAGCGCATGGCGCTTCTGGAGTGTGCGGAGGCGTGCCGGGCGACGGCCACCGGCATGGCGGCAGTTACCGCGTCGATGCTCAGTCAGTTGAACGCTGGGGATCACGTGGTCTCGTCCAGCGTGCTGTTCGGCTCCTGCCGCTATATCGTGGAGACGCTGCTGCCGCGCTTCGGCATCGCGTACACGTTCGTCGATGGCCGCGACCTCAATCAGTGGCGCGAAGCGGTGCGGCCCAACACGAAGGTTTTTTTCTGCGAGACCCC
>JBGSLP010000245.1:0-3371 GCA_041740655.1 Alphaproteobacteria bacterium | reverse complement strand
TCCGTGCTGCGCGATCAGAATAAACTGGCCACAGTCTTGCGCGATATTGTTGCGCGAGCGCCCAAACGCGATGCGTGACGGGCGACGTAGCATGAGGATTTAGTCGATGGCAATCGCACGCGGGGGGCGCCGCCGGCACGCCGGGGCCGACTACTGGCCGGGTTTCGTTGACGCCCTGTCAACGCTGCTTCTCGTCGTGACATTCCTCATGTCGCTGTTCATGGTCGCCCAGTTTTTTGTCAGTCAGGAGTCGAGCGGCAAGGATTCAGCGCTCGTCAAACTGCGGGCGCAAATTTCGCAGCTTACAAGCCTGCTCTCGCTGGAGACGAGCCGCAAGAAAAGCGCGGAGGACGAACTCGCCACGTTGTCTGCCAGTCTGAGTACGGCTGAGGCAGAACGCAAGCGTCTAGAGGGGCTTCTGAGCGCTGAGGGCGACAAGGGCGCATCCGCCGACGCCCGCATTTCCGCGCTGACCGGGCAACTCGACGAACAGAAGCAGCTTTCCGCGCAGGCGCAGGCGCAGGTGGAATTGCTTAACCAGCAGATCGCCGCGCTGCGCCGTCAGATGGCCGCGATCGCGGAAAGCCTTGACGCCTCCGAGAAACGCGACAAGGAAAGCCAGACGCGGATTGCCGATCTGGGGCAGCGCCTGAACGTCGCTCTCGCCCGCCGTGTGCAGGAATTATCGCAGTATCGTTCCACTTTTTTCGGCGAGTTGCGCAAAGTGCTTGGCGACCGCGACGACATCCAGATCGTCGGCGACCGTTTCGTGTTTCAGGCCGAGGTCTTTTTTGACAGCGGTTCAGCCGAGGTGAACCCGGAAGGTCTTTCCCAACTCGACAAGCTCGCGCAGGCGCTGCAGCAGCTTGAGGGGAAAATTCCGCCCGAACTGAACTGGGTGCTGCGCATCGACGGGCATACCGATATCCGCCCGATCGCCAGCCCCGCATTTCCATCGAACTGGGAGCTTTCCTCCGCCCGAGCGATTTCAGTGGTCAAATATCTCATGACGCGGGGCGTGCCCGCCAACCGCCTCGTGGCTGCCGGGTTTGGCGAATTTCAGCCGTTGCGCCCCGGCTCCAGCGACGATGACCTGCGCCGAAACCGCCGCATCGAACTCAAGCTGACCGAAAAGTAGCTGCGTGCCGTCTAACGAACGTGACCGGATCTAACAGTCGCCATAAGCACAAAGCCCGCTATTAGAAAAACAAGGACAACGGATATGCCGAGCCGCTGGCTGCCGGAAGCGGTGGTCACCGCCGCGATGGCGAGAGGCGCCATGAACGACGTCACCTTGCCGGAGAATGCGAACAGGCCGAAAAACTCCGTCATGCGATCCGGCGGCGCCATCCGCGCCAGCAGGCTGCGGCTCGAGGCCTGCAGCGGCCCGGACGCGAGGCCCATGAGAATCGCGAACGCGATATACAGTCGTTCCCCGTCGCTCGATAGCGGCGCCCCCGCAGCCCGTTCATACGGAATGCCGAAAAGCAGCGACGCGCTGTCAATGGAAAGCACGCCGATGGCGCCCACGATCAATAGCGCAAGTGCCCCCAGGACAACGGGCTTCGCCCCAAGGCGGTCGTCAAGAAATCCGCCCGCGAACCCGCCCGCCGCCGCCGCGATGCTCAGAATGATGCCGAACATGCCGAGTTGCGTCACGCCCCATCCGAAAATGCTCGCTGCGTAAATACCGCCGAAGATGAATATCGCGGCAAGCCCGTCGGTGTAGAGCATTCGGGCGACCATGAACTTGGCGATCTCCCTGAAGTCGCGCAGGTTCTGGATGGTGCTCCACAGATCGCTCAAACCATCGCGCGCCGCCTGCTTCCAGAGAACGCCGGGGCGTTGGGGGATATCCGGCGTAAACAGAAAAAACGGGATGATAAAAACGACGAACCATAACGCCGAGAACGGCCCGACCAGCCGATCCGCGTCGCGCGTGGCGGCGTCGAACGGTATCAGCGGGTCGAGCCCGGCCATGGATTTGCCGGTGTCCGGGTTGCTCACCACAAAGCCTGCCATGATAACGAGGGCGATCAGCCCGCCCACATATCCCGCCGCCCAGCCGATGCCGCTCAGGCGCCCCAGCCCGTCGCGTCCGACCAGCGCCGGCATGAGCGAGTTGTTGAACACGGCGGAAAATTCGCCCGCCATCGTCACGGCGACGATCGCCGCGAGCACGATCCAGACGGTCCCGGGCCCTGCGCCCGGCGCCGCCAGCCACAACGCGGCCTGACCGGCTACAAAGGCGAGCGAAAACACGAAAATCCAGCGCTTCAGGCCGCCGGTTCTATCGGCGATGGCGCCGAGGACCGGGCTGAGGATCGCGACGGCAATGCCTGCAACCGCCGCAGCGTAAGCCCATAACGCCTGCCCCTGCACGGGGTCGCCGATGAACACGTTGGCGAAGTACGGCGCAAACAGGAATGTCGACACGAGAGTGTAAAACGGTTGCGCCGCCCAGTCGAACATCACCCAGCCGGTGAGCGCGAGCGTGTTGGACTGGGGTTTAGCGTCGGCGGGGGCGTAGACTGTCATAATTCAAACTACCGCATTCCCGCGCGCGTTCAAGTGATGCAAAACGCTTCGCACATCTATGAAACGAGGTCGCGGAGGTGAGATGCGGCGACCGTCAGTTTGGCCAGCGTCAACTCGCCCGCATCGAGGGTTTCGCTGACGTTTTTGCGCACGCGCGCCGCTTTGGTGGCATTGGCTTGCTGCCAGCTTGCAAAGCTGGACCCGCCTTCGCTTGCGCTTATGGCCGCCGTCACGATGCCGCGCTGGACCGATGCAAGCGCCTCCAGAGCGCCGTTCACCGCAAGCCGGTCAAAATGATCGCCCTGCCCGAGCCCTGCGCTCCGGGTGCGCAGTTCGTCGAGCCGGAAATATACGCCAGCGTCGGCAAACGCGCGCCCGACGGCCGACTCGTCCCGGCCCAGCGTTTGCGCGGTGAGCACGATCTCGAGGCTGTTGGCGAGACCGCGAAGCTGGGCCAGCTTCAGCGCAAGCTCCGGCGTCGCGCCTAACGAGGCGAACTCCTCGCGATGACGCATGAGCGCGGCCGCATCTGCGTCGGAGGACGACAAGGTCGCGCTCATCCGGGTTACCCCGTCGCGATAAGCCTCGATGACGTGCGTCAGTCCAAGCTCGAAGCGGCCGTGGCGCAGGAACCAGGATGTCGTCTGCCGCAGCGCATTTTGCAGCGTCTCATAAAGCGCCAGTTGCTTCAGTCCGTCGATTTTGCCGTCGAGCGCGTCGATTTCGCCATAGAGCGATGCGATGTCGAAAACGCCCATCGCGGCGGCATAGGCGTAGGCGATTGCTTCCGGTTCGTGCCCCGTCTCATCGGCAAGGCGCACGGCGAATGTCGG
>JBGSLP010000244.1:0-10586 GCA_041740655.1 Alphaproteobacteria bacterium | reverse complement strand
CCCTGCAATCGCCGCAGAGAAACACCCCGGCACGCTGACTTCGCCTATGGTTGGCACCGCCTACCGTGCGCCAGAGCCCGGCGCTCCGTCATTCGTCGAGATCGGAAGCATGGTGCGCGAGGGGCAAACTCTGCTTATCGTCGAAGCTATGAAAACCATGAACCAGATCGCAGCGCCACGCGCCGGCAAGATCACCGCGATTTTCGTCGAGAATGGACAGCCTGTCGAATACGGCGAACCTCTGTTGATCATCGAATGAGGCGGCTCGCCCATGTTCGATAAAATCCTCATCGCAAATCGCGGCGAAATCGCCCTGCGCATCGAGCGCGCGTGCAAGGAGCTTGGCATCGCGACCGTCGCCGTGCATTCGACCGCCGACAGCGACGCGATGCATGTGCGCCTCGCCGACGAAAGCGTGTGTATAGGGCCGCCCTCGGCGAAGGACAGCTACCTCAACATCCCCGCCCTGATGGCCGCTTGCGAAATCACCGGCGCGGACGCCGTGCATCCCGGCTACGGCTTCCTCTCGGAAAACGCGCGTTTTGCCGAGATTCTCGAAGAGCACGACATCACGTTCATCGGCCCGACCTCCGAGCATATACGTCTGATGGGCGACAAGATCACGGCCAAGGAGACCGCCAAGAAATTGGGGATACCCGTGGTGCCGGGCTCGGATGGCGCTGTGACGACGGACGAGGAAGCGCGCCGCATCGCGCGTGGCATTGGCTATCCGGTGCTCATCAAGGCGACGGCGGGCGGCGGCGGGCGCGGCATGAAGGTTGCTCGCACCGAGGCGGATTTATCGATAGCGTTGGCGACTGCCCGCGCCGAGTCGAAGGCCGCATTCGGCAACGACTCGCTGTATATGGAGAAATACCTCACCAAGCCGCGACATATCGAAATTCAGGTGATCGGCGACGGGCGTGGCAACGCAGTGCACATTGGCGAACGCGATTGTTCGCTGCAGCGCCGTCACCAGAAAATTTGGGAGGAGGCGCCCTCCCCTGCCCTCAACGCCAATCAACGCGAGGAAATCGGCGCGACAGTCGCGAAGGCCGTCGCGGCGATCGGCTATCGCGGCGTCGGCACGGTCGAGTTTCTATATGAGGATGGCGAGTTTTACTTCATCGAGATGAATACGCGTCTGCAGGTGGAGCACCCTGTGACGGAAATGATCACCGGCATCGACCTCGTGATCGAGCAAATTCGCATCGCCTCCGGCGCGCCGCTGTCGTTCACGCAGGAGGATTTGCGCTTCGAGGGCCACGCTATCGAATGCCGCATCAACGCCGAAAACGCGCAGACCTTCCGGCCCAGCCCTGGCAAGATCACCTACTGGCATCCGCCCGGCGGCCTTGGCGTGCGCGTCGACAGCGGCGTCTATGCGGGCTACACGATCCCGCCCTATTACGACAGCCTCATCGGCAAGCTGATCGTTTACGGCAAGAACCGCAACGAGTGCCTGATGCGGCTGCGGCGCGCGCTCGGAGAGTTCGTCATCGACGGCATAGAGACGACCATTCCGCTTTTCAACGCGCTCATAACCGACCCGGATATCGTCGACGGCATCTACGACATTCACTGGCTGGAAAAATATCTCAGCGAGCGTTGATCACGGAAGCTGGCCGACGCTTTTCAGCCGTTTCGCCAGCCCGTTGAGCAATACGTCGTTGCCAGTGCGACGCGCCTCGATCTCGTTGTTGCGCGCAGCGTCTAACCAGGCTTGGTCTTTTCCGTCGCCGGGCTTTTCGCCTACATCGGTCTGGCCACCGCCCGCCCGGTAATCGGCGCGGGTTGCGTCCGCAATGCGAGCATAGCGCATCGCCCTCTCCACTTTCGACTGCGCGGAGATTAAGGCGTCCTGCCGCGTCAACTGCTCCTGCGTCCAGTAAAAGCCCGCCTCCGTGCGCGTGGCCACCCCATCCCGAAACTCCAGGTTGACGAGATCCTCGCCTGAACCGCCTGCCGCGATTTTCTTTTCGATAACGATGCCGGCAACAGGAAACTGCGCGCCGTTTTGCCGGATAATGCGCGTCGCCAGCATGGTCCCGCATCTCGACGGATTTGCCGATTTGACGAAAGCACAGGCGTTTGCCACCCGGCGGGCGACATTCTCAAATGATGGATTGAGCAGATAGACGTAGCCTTCAAGGGTCTTTCCGCGGGAGGTGACCGAGTAACTGCATATCTGCATGGGGATGTCCCCGTATCCGGGCAAGGTCGTCGACTCCGCGTCGCAGACGGCGTTGATGCGACGGTCGCTTGATGGGTTGGCCTTGAAATAAGCCATAGCCGCGTCGAAAGCCGGATCGGGTTCAGCCAGCGCGGGCGACGAGCAAATCGCCGCCAGAAGCAAGACCCTTAACATGTATACGCCCTTCGCTAGCGGACGCGCCAAGTTCCATTGCCCGTGTACTTGCTCACGCGGTAGAGATGACAATTACCACATTGCGCGTCATACTCAATACGGCTCACAACCGGATGCACGCATGGGATCGCCCTCTCAGTTCACGATCGACATCACGCCGCAGGTGCTGCTGAAAGCCTACGCCTGCGGAATATTTCCAATGGCGGAGAGCGCTGAAGACCCGACCCTCTATTGGATCGAGCCGGAAAAGCGCGGCATCCTTCCGCTCGACGCGGTGCATGTGCCCAAGAGGCTCGCGCGCACAATTCGTCAGGACGTGTTCGAAATCCGCGTCGACAGCGATTTTCATGGCGTGATCGACGGATGCGCCGCGAGCCGCGCCGGACGCCGCACGACGTGGATCAACAAGCGCATACGCGACCTCTACGGCGAGTTGTTCAGCATGGGCCATTGCCACACGGTCGAGGCGTGGCGCGAGGGCCGTCTCGTCGGCGGGCTGTACGGCGTGGCGCTGGGCCGCGCGTTTTTCGGCGAAAGCATGTTTTCCTACGAAACCGACGCCAGCAAGGTCGCGCTGATCTATCTGGTGGCGCGGCTCATCAAGGGCGGCTTCATAATGCTGGATACGCAATTCGTCACCGATCACCTGAAAACGTTCGGCGCGCAGGAGATCGGGCGCGACAAGTTTCACAAGCGGCTGGAGGCGGCGCTTCAGGGACGCGGCAATTTCGGCTGCCTGCCCCGCGATCTTCCCTCGCGCGGTATTTTGCAACTTGTCAGCCAGACGTCGAATGTCGGGTGTTCGACGGCGTAAAGGCCGGGGCTCTGGGCAAACATCCAACCCGAGAAAATCCGCTTCGTCTCGTTGTTGAGCAGGATTTCATCCACCTCGACAAAAGACGAGGTGAGCGGCGGCTCCGTGGGCGCGCGCATGTTGCAAATGCGCGGCGTGATTTGCAGAGCGCCGAAAGTCGCGGTTTCGTTCACCGGAATTTCCAGAGCCGAAATGCGCCCGGTCACTTTGTCGAGCGCAGCAAACACCGCAATTTCGTTCTCATACTTCTGCGCTTTCGCCGTTCCGAAGGAAAGGCAGACGGCGAGGCATATGAGCAGGAGGCGAAACGGCATCAATTCCCAACCATCAGTTCGCGGAGCGGCTTGGAGAGCCTTGCGCAGGCGAACCATAGAGTTAGTCGCAGTCCGCCTCAAGACCAGATGCGCTCAAGGCTGTGGCAAAACTGCGTCCACACGCAAGCGAACGTAATCGGCGAGCCATTCGCCGCGCGCATTCTGTAATGTCGGACGCAACAGGTTGACGACGTGCTCCACGACCGCATCCCGCGCCATGACGTCATATTGCTCGAAAAACGCTTTGCGGAACGTCATCAGCCATCCTTCGATGCCGGTTTTGAGCGGCGTGGGCCGATAGAACAGCCCTGCGCGCCGCACGGTGAAGCCCGACGCCTCCAGCATGGCGGCGTAGTCCGCATCCGTCGGGTAAAACCATGGTCCGGCCAGCGAGGCCTCACCCTTGAACACGACGGCGGCGGATCGCATGGCGGTGACGATCGCCGAGACGTTGCCATGCCCGCCAAACTCTGCGACGAATCGACCGCCGAGTTTCAAGGCGCGCTTGACCCCGTCGATGACCGCCTGCGGCTGCGTCATCCAGTGCAGGGCCGCATTGGAGAAGACCGCGTCGAACTCCGAATCGAAAGTGAGCGCTTCGCCGTCCATCAGCCGCGCATCAAGCCCGCGTTGGCGCGCTGCCTCCAGAAGCTGCTCGCTGGCGTCGACGCCGACGACATCCGCGCCAGCTTCGATAAGCTTTGCCGTCAACGCCCCGTCGCCGCAGCCGAGATCGAGAATGCGCTCGCCCGGTTGCGGCGCCAGCCAGCGCAGGATTTCGCCGCCCAGATCGGACACGAAACGCGCGTTTTCGTCATAGCCCGCCGCGCTCCAAGTCTGCTGGCGGGCGCTGCTCATTCAGCGCGCCATGGCTGATAATCGGCGTTCGGTTTGGCCTTTTTGCCGATGTTGAGCGTGCTGCCGGCCGGCCGGTATGCGCCGGGGGTGCCTGTCAGGTTCTCGATATGGGGCTTTTGCCAGCTCCTCGCCTGATAGTTTTCCTCGTTCGGAGGCGTGTCGACGGTGTGGTGGAGCCAGCCGTGCCAGTCGCCGGACACCTTGGAGGCGTCGGCGACGCCCTGATAAATCACCCAGCGGCGAGGCGTTCCCAAAGGCCCGACGCCGCTTTTCTGCTCGTAGAATTTATTGCCGCGCTCGTCCTCGCCGACCAGCCTGCCGCTGCTGCGGGTGTACAGCTTCGTGGAAAGCGTCGCGCCATCCCACCAGGAGAATAAATCGCTGAAAAAGCTCATGAGCTTGCATCCGTGTTCGGGCGAACATTAAGCGAGCTTAGGAATGCTGTCCAGTCTCAGCGGGCCGCGAGGTTATCCACAGCCCCGCGCTTTCATGTGCGCGGCTGATCAGATTTGGAGCCTCGGGAGGAGAATCGATGAATGTTGCCTGTATCGGCGTCCGGCTTACCCATCGCAAGAATGAGAAGCAGGACACGATACCCATTTACAACATATAGAAAAATGCAATATCCAGAACGCAACATTTAGATTTTTGACTAAGACGCAGCACTCGAATCAGACATGATGTCATCACCCGGCCAGTTCGCTGACCGCGGCCTGACTTCAGTAATCCCGAGTTATCGACACCAGCCGCCTGCCTAACGGAGACCCGTCTCCGGCTGCCTTCATGTTCCTCGTATCAGTCCTTCGGCCAGCGGCGCGCAATACGGCAATGCGCGCAGAAAGCGCGCGAACACGAGGGCGAAAATGCGGATCGAACGGCGCTACACAACGGCAGGACAATCAGCCTACGCAACCATCGAATTCAGACAAGCGACGAGCGAGATCAGGAATCCTGACGGCTCGGTGGTTTTCCGTCTGGAAAACTTCGCCGTTCCGGCTGCCTGGAGTCAGGTCGCCGCCGACATCCTCGCCCAGAAATATTTCCGCAAAGCCGGTGTGCCCTCGCGCCTGCGCAAGATCGAGGAAAACTCGGTGCCGTCGTGGCTGTGGCGCTCCGTGCCCGATAAAGATGCGCTCTCCAAGTTGCCTGAGGCCGAGCGCTTCGGCCCCGAAAATGACGCCCGTCAGGTTTTCGATCGTCTCGCTGGCACGTGGACCTATTGGGGCTGGAAGCACGGCTATTTCACCACCGAGGACGACGCCCGCGCGTTTTTCGACGAGCTTTGCTACATGCTCGCCTGCCAGATGGCCGCGCCGAACAGCCCGCAGTGGTTCAACACCGGCCTGCACTGGGCTTACGGCATTGATGGCCCGAGCCAGGGGCATTATTATGTCGATCCGGCGACGGGCGAGTTGACCCGCGCTACCTCCGCGTATGAGCATCCGCAGCCGCATGCCTGCTTCATCCAGTCTGTTGGCGACGACCTCGTCAACGAAGGCGGCATCATGGATTTGTGGGTGCGCGAGGCGCGGCTCTTCAAATACGGCTCGGGCACCGGCTCGAACTTCTCTCATCTGCGCGGCGAAGGCGAAAAGCTGTCCGGCGGCGGAAGATCATCGGGCCTCCTCAGCTTTCTGAAGATCGGCGACCGGGCGGCGGGCGCGATCAAATCGGGCGGCACGACGCGACGCGCGGCCAAGATGGTCATCGTCGACGCCGATCACCCCGATGTCGAGGAGTTCATCAACTGGAAAGTGATGGAGGAGCAGAAGGTCGCGGCGCTTGTGGCTGGCTCCAAACTGTGCGCCAAGCACCTCTCCGCCATCATGAAAGCCTGCGTGAACTGCGAGGCCGAGGGCGACGCATGCTTCGACCCGGCGCGCAACCCTGCTCTGAAGCGCGAAATCAAAGTGGCCCGCCGCGCGCAGGTGCCGGACAACTACATCCAGCGCGTCATGCAATTCGCGCGTCAGGGCTTCACGAAAATCGACTTCCCGAGCTTTGACAGCGACTGGGAGGGCGAGGCATACCGCACCGTTTCCGGTCAGAACTCCAACAATACCGTACGGGTCGACGATGCATTCCTGAAAGCGGTCGAGAAGGACGAGGATTGGGCGCTGAAGGCCCGCATCACCGGCAAGACCGTCAAAACCGTGAAGGCGCGCGGGCTGTGGGATCAGATCGCGGAAGCCGCGTGGCAGTCTGCCGATCCGGGCATCCAGTTCCATACGACCATCAACGACTGGCACACTTGCCCAGCGTCCGGGCCGATCCGCGCCTCCAATCCATGCTCGGAATACATGTTTCTGGACGACACGGCGTGCAATCTGGCGTCGCTGAACCTGATGACGTTCCGCGCCGCCGGAGATCGCCTGTTCGACGCGGAAAGCTTCGGTCATGCCGTGCGGCTGTGGACGGTGGTGCTGGAAATCTCCGTCACCATGGCGCAGTTCCCTTCAAAGGAAATCGCCCAGCTTTCATTTGAGTATCGGACGCTAGGCCTCGGCTATGCGAATATCGGCGGCCTGCTGATGGCCTCCGGCATTCCGTATGACTCTGAAAGCGGACGGGCGATCACGGCGGCGATCAGCGCGCAGATGACTGGCGTTTCCTATGCGACGTCGGCTGAAATGGCGGGCGAGCACGGCGCTTTCAAAGGCTATGCTGACAACGCCGATCATATGCTGCGCGTGATGCGCAACCACCGTAACGCCGCTTACGGTTTCTCGCGCGGCTATGAAAAGCTCGCAACGCTGCCGGTTCCGCTGGACGAGAAAGCCTGCCCACAGGCCGATCTGGTTGCGGCGGCGCGTGCGGCCTGGGATGAGGCGTTGGCTTACGGCGAGGAGTTTGGATACCGCAATGCGCAGGTCTCAGTGGTCGCGCCTACGGGCACCATCGGCCTCGTCATGGATTGCGATACGACGGGCATTGAACCTGACTTCGCGCTCGTGAAGTTCAAGAAGCTATCGGGCGGCGGTTATTTCAAGATCATCAACCGCTCGGTGCCGGATGCCTTGACGACGCTCGGCTATACTCAGGCGCAGATTGACGCGATCGCCGATTACGCGGTTGGCCGGGGCACCCTTGAGGGCGCGCCTGCAATCAACGCCGCGTCGTTGCGCGCAAAAGGCTTCACGGACGAGAAGCTGGCGCTGGTCGAGGCCGCGCTGCGTCAGGCGTTCGACATCAAGTTCGTGTTCAACAAATGGACGCTCGGCGAAGATTTCTGCGTCAAAACCCTGAAAATCGTGAAAGAGCAGATCGACGCGGCCGGTTTCGACCTGCTGACAGCGCTCGGCTACTCCAAAACCGAGATCGAGGCGGCGAATGAGTTCATTTGTGGCTCCATGACGCTGGAAGGCGCGCCCGGCCTGAAGCTGGAGCATCTGCCGGTGTTCGATTGCGCCAATCCGTGCGGTCGCAAGGGCAAGCGGTTCCTGTCGGCAGAAAGTCACATCCGCATGCTTGCGGCGGCGCAGCCGTTCATCTCCGGCGCGATCTCCAAGACCATCAACATGCCGAACGATGCGACAGTCGAGGACTGCAAGAAGGCGTATGAACTGTCGTGGAAGCTCGCGCTCAAAGCCAACGCGCTCTACCGCGATGGCTCCAAGCTCTCGCAGCCGCTGAACAGCCAGGTGCTGGGCGTCGAGGACGGCGAGGATTACGAGGTCGACGCGATCATGGAGAAGCCTGCGCAAAAACGCGCGGCCATGATGGCGGAGCGGATCGTCGAGCGGGTTGTCGAGCGCGTTCGCATGTCCGAGCGCGACAAGCTGCCCGGTCGCCGCAAGGGCTATACCCAGAAGGCCACGGTCGGCGGACATAAGGTGTACCTGCGCACCGGCGAGTATGAGGATGGCCGCTTAGGTGAAATCTTCATCGACATGCACAAGGAAGGCGCCGCTTTCCGCAGTTTGATGAACAACTTCGCCATCGCGATCAGCCTCGGCCTGCAATATGGCGTGCCGCTGGAGGAATATGTCGAGGCGTTCACCTTCACGCGCTTCGAACCAGCCGGTTTCGTGCAGGGCAACGACAGCATCAAGAACGCGACGTCCATTCTGGATTACATCTTCCGCGAACTGGCCGTATCCTACCTCAGCCGCAACGATCTCGCGCATGCCGAGCCGAGCGACATGGGCGACACCGATCTGGGCGGCGGCGAGGACGCCAACCAGATCAATCTCGCCCTTGCCGAGAAATTTGTGAGCCGGGGATTAACGCGTGGCGCGCTTCACCACAATCTCGTCACGGTTCACGCGCATTCTCACCCTGAACGAATCAATGTTGTCGAGACGGGGATACCCGCAACTTCCGGCAACCTCGCCATGAATTTAGACATGGCCGAGAGTTCAGTGTCCGCCACGGCGCTATTGCGCACCAAGGCGGCCAAAAGTTCTCCTGTATTGCGTACTGCATCCGATCGCGCCGCCGAAGCCCGTGTGAAGGGTTACGAAGGCGAGTCATGCGGAAGCTGCGGAAATTTCACGCTGGTTCGCAACGGCACTTGCCTGAAATGCGATACCTGCGGCGGAACCAGCGGTTGCAGTTGAGTATTGTAACTTTGCGACCCGTTTAAGCGAGTAAGCATGTTCGTGGCGGCATTGGCCCGCCACGCTTGTCCGGGAGTTGCGCGTCTAACTTCGTAGGGAGCGGCTGGAAAAGCCGATACAGCGAATGTGGATGACCTCCATTGTAGGCGATGAACGCCTGAAGTCGGTCGTATTCTTTCTAAGCGACGCGCTACGCTCTATCCTTGATGACGGCGAAGCGCTCAAGGTGGCGCGGTGCGGGCCTCCGTCCATCGGCCCGGAAGCAAGCTGCGAAGATATTTTCTCGCAACTCGAAAGCTTCCGGCGCGATGTTACGGCGATACGCGGGCGTGAAGCCTTCATGATCGCAAAACTCAGCCGCGCGCGTCAGTGGGCTTATGACCTGAAACCGCTCGCGCCAGCGCTCAAGCCCGAAATCAGCCTTTTCCTGATGGGCACCGTGTTTTGCGACGAGTTGCAGCAAGCCATTCTGCCATCGCCGCAATCAGCCTTCCACGGCGGCAGCCTGTCGAAGCGCTTCCTGGGCGACCGCATGAAGGAGATACCATCGCACACCGCGCCGCGCGAGAACGCAGCGCCGCCAGCATCGGTCGCATACATCATTGCCGGTAAGGTTCGCGTCGAGGATCTTACCTATGCCTGCGAGCAGTTTCTGAATGCGCTTGAGGATCATTACAACCTGTTCGGGGAACCGCTCGAGTTGGACGAAGCCGATGCGATCCTCGATTTAAGCGAAATAATTGCGCTCGACGACGACATGGCCATTCAGGAAGATGCTGGCGAGCTTGTGGTCGCGCAACCGGCGCCCGCTCAATCGGCCGCCCTGCATTGATGCGGCGATACATTTACCGCTGCCTGCGCAATGAGCTACGCATGACAAGCATGCCTCATTGACGCGGGCTTGCGGCGCGTGCTTTCGTGCCGCGCATGGATCAACCCATCCCCAGCCAGCACAAGTCCGCGCACGCGCTCGCGCTGCCGAACCTGCTTACCTATGCGAGGCTGCTCGCGGTTCCTGCCCTCGCGGCGGTCATGTTCTTCATGACCGGGGAAGCGGCGAACTGGACCGCGCTGGGCATTTTCGCCGTGGCGGGCGTCACTGATTTTCTGGATGGCTATCTGGCTCGGGCGTGGGGGCAGCAATCCTCGCTCGGGCGCATGCTCGACCCCATCGCGGACAAACTCATCGTGGGCGCGGCGCTTTTGCTGCTCGTCGCCAATCAGACGATTTCCGGCTGGTCGATATGGGCGGCGCTTATTATCCTTTCCCGTGAAATCCTCGTCTCCGGCCTGCGCGAATTTCTCGCGGAACTGAACGTCACCGTGGCCGTCAGCCGCCTTGCCAAATGGAAAACGACCGTGCAGATGGTCGCGATGTGCTTCCTGCTCGCGGGCGGCGCTGGCGATGCGCAGTGCGGCTGCGCGACGGATATCGGCCTCGTGCTGTTGTGGGTCGCCGCGCTGGTCACGCTCTAGCCGGGCTTTGATTAGTTCCGCGCCGGACTTACATCCGCCATGCAACATGATGGGCAGTGAGCCGATGCGCGTGAAATTATTGTATTTCGCCTGGGTGCGGGAAAAGGCCGGGCGCGCGGAGGAGATGGTCGATTTGCCAGAGGGCGTCGACACCGTGGCTGCGCTGATCGGCTGGCTGCGTGCGCGCGGGCCGGAGT
>JBGSLP010000243.1:0-1553 GCA_041740655.1 Alphaproteobacteria bacterium | reverse complement strand
CTCGATGTTACGGACCGCGCTGAAGGCGTCGAGCGGCCGGAACGCGACGACACCGTCGTCCGCGCGCGTCGCAGACGCCGTCCGGCAAATGGCCCCGAGGGGCTCATGGCGGACAAACCGAACGGTCATATCAACGGCAATGTGGCGGTCCCTGTGACCGGCGGTTCGGACGACGACTAGAGCGGCTTCGCGACGGTCGTCATCTCGTCGCCGGCGCTGATTTTTCCGCCCACCTTGACCTTGGCGTAAAACCCAAGATGCGAATGGCCGAATGTGCGTATCAGAGTTGCCGGGATAGAGGTATCGCGCACCGCTTTCTCCGGATCGACATTGGTCGCATCGCACCGCTCGGTTTCCGAGAAAATCCTGAGTTTCGCATCGCCGATCGTGATCTCCCCATTGCCCCACTGGGTTTCCGCCCACGGCTCCGCCCCCTCAAAATAGACGTTCGCCCGAAATCGAAGCGGATTAAGCGGCTTGCCGACGATGCGCTCAAGGTCGCGCACGGTCGCCAGATTGACGAAGTGCAGGCACTTCGCCGAGACATCCGAGAAGCTGTGACCGGGCGACGCCACGACGCGGGGCGCGCCTTTCAATTCCGATTTCATGTAACTGCCCATGAACTGCTCGATCATCTGCCGCCCGAGCTTGGCGGAAAGCTGGTCGCGCGCGACCTGCTTTCCATCGCGGAATATGGTCAGCGTCTCCGTTTCGGCATCGAACTCGGTTTTCAGCGCCGCAAGCCGCTCGTGACGCATCAACATGAGAAAATTGATCTTCGGCAGATATTTTGGATCGTCGGGGTTAAAGCGCCCGGGCCCGTTCTCGATAGCGTATGCGCGGTCGAACGGGATCGTCTTGCCTGGCTCCAACAGCGCGCTATCAAGGGCCTGGGGCGATAACCCTTTGACGGGATAGCGATATATGGACGCAATTTTAAGCAAAGTCTTATCTCCGTCGCCGCAGGATTTTTGCGTGAGCACTTCTTATAGCGCTGCGCCGCATTAAATAACACTTGCTGACACTAGCACAAACGGGCCTTTTGCTGCGCGCTTGGAAGAAGGCGCGGCGCTTGGCGCCTGGAGATTAATCCCATGAACTTCGAAAAACTCACTGACAGGTCAAAAGGCTTTTTGCAGGCGGCGCAGACGCTGGCCATACGCGAGGGCCATCAGCGACTAACCCCGGAGCATTTGCTCAAGGCGCTGCTCGACGACGAGGAAGGACTTGCCGCAGGCCTCATCAATCGCTCCGGCGGGCGGGCCAAGGACGCGCTTGCGAAAACGGATCAGGCGCTTGCCAAACTGCCGAAAATCTCCGGCTCCTCCGCCGGGCAGGTATTCATGGCGCCGCCGCTCCTCAAGGTGCTCGAACAGGCTGAAGCGATTGCTGACAAGGCGGGCGATAGCTACGTGACGGTCGAACGGCTACTCCTCGCGCTCGCCATGGAAAAAGAAGCCGACGCCGCACGCATTCTTGCCGACGCTGGCGCAACGCCAACAGGTCTGAACGCCGCGATCAACGACCTCCGCAAGGGGCGGACCGCCGACAGC
>JBGSLP010000242.1:0-5562 GCA_041740655.1 Alphaproteobacteria bacterium | reverse complement strand
ATAGTTCTCGTCGTCGTAGTCGCCGAGCTTGTTGTAGCACTTCTGCAGCTCGGTCAGGCGATAGCGGGTTTCATCGGCCATGAAATCGCGCTTGTTGCGCAGGCACCATTGATAGTGGCCGCGCTTGTTGTCGCTCCATTCAGGGCCCCTTAAGCCGCAGCGATATTTCACGTTCGCCTCAGCCTGCACGACTGACAAAGATGCGTAAGTTTCGCAGCCTGCCTTTTTGCCTTCGGTAAGCTCCTGACGCGCTGCTGCCTGACGACCGTAGACGAACAGCACGGCCTGTCCCTGGAAGCTTGGCTTCGAGCGATAGGCGACTTCGATTTGGCGAATAAGACGGCCTTGTTCGCCGCGAAGTTCGATTGGACGGGTGCGGGCGCCTTCACGGATGAATTCGCGAACCCGAAGTTCGTCGGTCTGGCCATTGCCATAAACGACGCGGATATCGAGAATTTCGATGTCATTGCGTTTTACGGAGAGAAGGAGACGGTCAAAGCGGCCTTCCCGCTGGCCAACCTCGATCACGTCGCGATCGACCAGGAAACCGACTTTGCGACGACCGAGCAGAACCCACTCGCCTTCCTTGTCTTTAAAGCGCTCTTCGGCTCGCTCGTCATCGCGATCATCGCCACGATCCCGGTCGCCCCGGTCTCGATCGCGGTTGAATTGTACGCCCTGAACAAGAGTGTCCGTTGCGACTGGTTTAGCCTCAAATGCTTCGGCCGAGGCCACAGTTGCAAACACGGCGAGAGCGCCGACTGCGACGGTGCGGGCAAAGCCAAGCCATCGTTCTGTATTCGTTATTCTTAGTGACATGGGTTTCTCCCAAGGATGGTTAACACGGGATGATAAGCACATTTTCAAAGCGGTTTCATAACAATTCGCGAGTTTTTAGGGTGACAACATTATAGTTGCCCAGTTTCCAGGCATGTCCGTTTATAACCAGTCATTTTCGCCGCGCTAATACTGGCGGCAAGCCTGCAATTGACGCTGCCGGTTTCGCAAACCGTCCAGCCGGACGCCCGGTGACGCCTGCTCGCAATAGCGTTTATGAGTTGCGTAATCGCTCACCCAGTCCCGCCCATGAAGGCCGCAACGCTGGGCGTTATTCGTGTCGTTCTGCTGGACAGAGCGGCGCGCGACGCCGTCGCAATCGTCGGCATAGTCGGCGTAGTCATTGATATAGGCGAAGCACAGCGCGAGCCCTCGCTCACGCGTCATGATCTCCTCGTCCAGCGGGCCAGGACGCTGCGTCATGCACCAGTTGAAATGCACATCGCGCCCCTCCGCCCAGCGCGGCCCCGACATCTCGCAGCGCGCCGTCGCGTTCGATTTCACCTGCGCCTCCGTGACGGCGGCGTAATGTTCGCAAGCAGCCCGTTTCGCGCCGTCACGCGCTCCCTCGGCGCAGCGCTGGAGCAGCTTGGCGCGCTCGCGCTGTTCGCTTACCGCCAGTTGAGGGAATGTCTGGCACCAGGCCAGGTGCCCGTTCACTTCGTCATTCCAGCGCGGCCCAATAAAGCCGCAGGATTGCGTGCGATTCTGTTCGTTCTGCTTCGCCGCTTCATCAGCGTAGTTCCCGCACCGCTGGCGTAAATCCTGCGCCATCGACGAGGCCGATGCGACAGCCGCAAGCAAAAAGCAGCATGCGCCCCAAAAACCCGATCGCCATTCCCGCATTTCATATCCCTCAAACATTCCTCAAAACCGGCTCGTCACTTCTATGTGAAATCGCGGCGCCTAAAAAGTGGTCGACGCCCAGCCTTAAGCCCGCCATAAGCTTGCGCGCTTTGAAGCACCGGATTGCGGCGCTATTAATAGTGGATAATCGACAATGGCGCCCTCTAACCCGCCCCTCAAGACCGCCAAATTCGTAACCGGCTCGACTATGCGGCACGTGATCGTTATGACGGCTTCGTCTACGGCGGGTCTGATCGCTATTTTTATTGTCGACTTTATCAACCTGTATTTTCTGAGCCTTCTCAACGAAATCGAGGTGACAGCGGCTATTGGCTACGCTGGATCAATCCTGTTTTTCACAATTTCCATTGGCATCGGCCTCTCCATCGCCGCTGCGGCGCTGATTTCACCCGCCATCGGACGGCTCGATTGGCCGACGGCGGAGCGGCTGACCGTCAACGTCGCCATTTTTACGGCGCTCGCGACGACGATCCTGTCGGCGGTTGTCTGGTGGTTCACTCCTGACCTGCTGACCATGTTCGGCGCGACAGGGCGCACGCATGAACTGGCGCGGAATTATCTCTGGATTGTCATCCCGTCAACGCCGGTGCTGGCGCTTGGCATGTGCGGCGCTGCGGTGCTGCGTTCGCTAGGCGATGCGCGCCGGGCGATGTATGTGACGCTTTTCGGGGCCATTGCGGCGGCGATCCTCGATCCGCTGTTCATTTTCGGGCTGGGGCTGGGCATAGAGGGGGCGGCCATCGCGTCCGTGCTCGCCCGTCTGGTCATTCTGGGCGCCGCCGTCTATGGCGTGGTTTTCGTCCATCAATTGGTCACATCCTTCAAAGTCACGCAGTTTCAGCGGGATATGGCTGCAACGGCCGGCATCGCAGTTCCCGCTATCCTAACCAATGTCGCGACGCCGGTGGCGAACGCGTATGTGACCTTTGCCATGGCGCCTTTCGGGGATAGCGCAGTCGCCGCCTGGGCGATCATCGGCCGTGTGCTGCCGGTGGCATTTGCAGGCGTGTTCGCGCTCACCGGCGCGATAGGGCCGATCATCGGCCAGAATCTGGGCGCCGGGGCGTTGCCACGCGTGCGCCAGACGCTAACCGATGGGCTAGTCTTCACCGTCTGTTATTCGATGGTCGCGTGGGGCGCGCTTGCCATGTTCCACGGAGAGCTTGCGGCAGTATTCAACGCGAGCGGCGAGACCGCCGAACTCATCCGCTTTTTCTGCCTATGGATGACGCCGCTTTTCGCGTTTCTCGGCGCGCAGTTTGTCGCCAACGCGGCTTTCAACAATCTGGGGCGCCCGCAGTTCTCGACCGTGCTGAACTGGGGGAGGGCGACGTTGGGCACCCTGCCTTTCGTCACCCTCGGCGCGATGCATTACGGCGCCGCTGGCGTTCTTGCCGGCAATATGGCGGGAGGACTTATCTTTGGCGTGCTCTCTATTGCACTATGTTACCGCTTTATTACTCAGATTGAGAATAAAAGCAGTTACTCAACCTTAAATTGTAATAAAATTTTGGTTGCAGAAAAGCCGCAGTGAGTATTTTGCGTTTCGGTGCTCTGGAGAAAAGGCAATTTCTCTTTAGACTATTTCTGTGTTGAGTTTGATTCGCGGCGTTTAGTTGGTTACAGCGCTGCCTGCGAACATTTTGTCAGTGGTTCATCAAAGTTGCGTCGTTGCGTAGTTCGGCAATGGGCCGTGGACGTCGCCGTTCGCGCGTCCGCATTTTGGTGTGAGACCCGACGTCATGAAGCTTTTTCGTATCATCGCCGAGACCCAGTCCGGCCGCACATTCGAGAATATGGGCCAGACCTATGGCCTCAGCGATGAGATGGCCGCGCAGGTCACCCGCTATTTTCTCCCCCCGATCAAAAAAGTGCTGACCCGGCGGGCCGAGACGGTCGACGGCATGGTGTCGGTGCTGGAGTTTCTCGGATCGCGGCGCTGCGACCGCGTCATGGAAGACTCGCGTATGTTCGCCCACCCGCGCGTGGGGGAGGAGGGTGAGCGCATCCTCGCTTATCTGTTTGGCGAGAATGGGCATACCGCGAAGCTTATCGAGAAGCGTGCGACCGCGTTGCAAGTGGAGCCGCGCGTGCTGAACCAGATGCTGCCGTTCATCGCCGTGCTCGCCATCGGCGCCGTGGAAAAACGCACGCGCCGACCGCTTGGGGTGCTGCTGCATCGCATGACGAAGGGCGCAATGGAGCCGCGCGACCTGCTGAACCCGTATACGGCTCTTGCCGCCCAGATCAAAAAGCGCGGCGACCGGAGTGGCGGCAAGCGGCCATCGCTGTTTGGCGGCCTTTTCGCCAAGACGGAGTCACGAACCGCTGCTTGACCTAGTAAGCGTTGTCGAGGAACACTTGGTTGATGTCGCCACGCCATACGCCGTGATAGCGCTCCAGTAGATCCTCGGCAGGGGTTAAGCCGCGCCTTAGTGTTTCCTCGACGGTTTCGATAAACGTCGTTTCATCATCGCCGAAATCGCCTCGCCGGGCGCGCGCTTTAAGGCCCGCTCGCGCGATGGCGACCGCTTCCTCCGCGATAAGCCCGATGGGTTTGCCGCGAAACGGCGTTTTCAGACCATGCACCGGCACCCCGTCACGGAGATCCTGACGCTCGTCCATGGTCCAGTCCTTGACCAGCGACCACGCAGCGTCGAGGCTCGCCGCATCATACAGCAGCCCCGTCCAGAAAGCCGGGAGCGCGCACAATCGCCGCCACGGCCCGCCATCGGCGCCGCGCATTTCGAGGTAACGCTTCAGCCGCGCCTCGGGAAACAGGGTTGTGAGGTGTGACGCCCAGTCGCTCATCAGGGGCTTCTGGCCGGGGTGCGCTGGATGCGCGCCATTCATGAAATCGCGGAACGTGCCCGACGTGGCGTCGATATATTTGCCGTCGCGATAGATGAAGTACATGGGCACGTCGATGGCGTAGTCTACATAACGCTCGAAACCCATGCCGTTCTCGAAGGCGAAGGGCAGCATTCCGGCGCGCGCGTTGTCGACGTCCTTCCAGACCTCGCTGCGGAACGATTGATAGCCGTTCGGGCGTCCCTCGGTGAACGGCGAGTTGGCGAAAATCGCCGCCGCGACGGGTTGCAGCGCGAGGCTGACGCGCAGCTTTTTCACCATGTCGGCCTCGGATGAGAAGTCGAGATTGACCTGCACGGTGCACGAGCGAAACATCATGTCGAGGCCGTGCGAGCCGACCTTCGGCATGTAGTTCGCCATGATCTTGTAGCGCCCTTTCGGCATGCGCGGCGTTTCGGCAAGCGTCCATTTCGGCGAAAAGCCCAAGCCCAGAAACTGCATGCCTAGCGGCGTCGCCACCTCCCGCACCTGCTCCAGATGCCGCCCGACCTCGGCGCACGTCTCGTGCAGATCGTTCAGAGGCGCGCCCGACAGCTCGAACTGGCCGCCCGGCTCCAGCGTAATCGATCCGCCCTGCGGGCAGCCGGGATCGCTGAGGGCGATGATATTGCCGTCCTCGTAAATAGGTTTCCAGCCGAAGCGGGCGGCGAACGTTTCGAGGAGCGCGCGAATGCCCATTTCGCCCTCGTAGGGCACGGGCCTGAAGCCATCCTGATAGAAACCGAATTTTTCATGCTCGACGCCGATCCGCCAATCGCTTTCCGGTTTAGACCCCGCCTCCAGATAGGCAACCAGTTCGTCGCGGCTCTCGATAACCGCGGCAGCGTCGTCGCGCGATGACATGCGTTCGTCTCCATTGACAGCGGGCGATGGAGTTTCGCCCAGCCCGGCGCGCCTTACGATAAAGGCCGATTCTCAGCGAAAGCTTTACTCCCGAGCGCGCCAATCGCCAAGAGCGGCGTTGACGAGAGCCATCGCAGCGACGCC
>JBGSLP010000241.1:0-8206 GCA_041740655.1 Alphaproteobacteria bacterium | reverse complement strand
GGCTTCAACATGAACGCAACGGGCGACAGCGCTTTCGGCGCATTTGCAGGCGCCAACATCTCCTACAGCCCGGCGCCGAGCTTTGAGGTGTTCGCCGCCGGTGAAGCATCTGTCGAGACCGACGACGCGACCTCCTATGCGGGTCGAGCTGGAGCCAGCGTTAAGTTCTGATATCGACATTCCGCGCAACGTCATCGACCAGTCGCCCGACAGCGACGAAAATCCAATCATAAATCTTGCTGTTCGCATATGATGCGCTGCTCGTCACGAACAGTTGAGGCGACGTTACGGGTGGCGGCGATTGGCGGGGTTGATCTTCGCCCTCACGTCTAGCCTTATGATCGCCAGCAGGCCGTCGCAGCGTAAGGAAACGTATGTACAAGGTTTTAGCCGCATTATTGATAGCGGGTATATTCGCTGGTGGCGGGTATTATATTCAGACCCAGTATGGTCAGAAAAAGCAGGAGGCGAAAACGCCGCCTCCGCCAATTGTGATCGTTGACGCCGTTGGGCGCCGCGAGCTTGTCGACCTGATCGAGGCGGTAGGCACAACCTACGCCAAAGACTCCATCGTGGTAACGGCCCCGGTCACCGACCCCATCGTCGATCTGCTGTTCACCGACGGCCAGAAGGTGAAAAAGGGCGATATCCTGATCGAACTCGACACGCGCAGTCTGGTCGCGCAACTGGCATCCGCGCGCGCAACCCTTGAGGAAGCCCAGAAACAGCTCGATCGCGTTCAGACGCTGACCAACCGTGGCAACGCGACCGAAACCCGCCTCGATGAGCAGGAGCGCACGCGCAATACCGCCAAGGCCGAAGTCGACCGTATGCTGGCGGAAATCGACCGCCGCAAGATACGCGCTCCGTTCGACGGCGTCATGGGCCTGCGGCGCGTGAGCGTCGGTGCGCTCGTGCAACCCGGCACCGAACTCGCGACGCTGCAGGATACATCCGTTCTCAAGCTCGATTTCACGGTGCCCGAATTATACATGGGAGGGCTGAAAGCGGGCCAGGAAGTGCTCGCGAAAAGCCCGGTATTCGCGAACAAGGATTTCAAGGGTGTGATCAGCGCGGTAGAGGGCGTCATCAACACCGCCTCGCGCTCCGTGACGGTCCGTGCGCTGATCCCGAATCCTGATGGTGCGCTGACCCCGGGCGGACTTATGACGGTCGGCGTAGTCCGCGAGCGCGCCAATCCGATCATGGCGCCGGAAGAAGCTGTTATCTCGCTTGGCGATCAGCGCTTTGTGTTCCGTGTCGAGCCGGGCGATAAAGTAAAGCGTGTTGCCGTGAAGACCGGCCGTCGTAAGCCGGGCTATATCGAGATAACCGAAGGCCTGAGCGAGCGCGACGTGATCGTCGTGGACGGTGTCATCCGAGTTCGCGATGGTGCGACCATCAGGCCGCAGCAACGCACAGGCAACGGCAGCGGCGCTTAATGTTCGTCATTGCCGGGCTTGACCCGGCAATCCAGACTTTATTCCACATCGCCGAGATGGGGGATTCGCGGGTCTTCGCTTTGCTCGCCCGAGGATGACAGAGGTAAAAGACAATGGTTATATCCGACATCTCCGTTAAGCGTCCGATCTTCGCGACGGTTGTCAGCCTCATCATCATCGTGTTCGGCATTATTTCCTATCAGCGGCTGCCGGTGCGGGAATATCCGGACGTGGATGCGCCGATCGTCACCATCGAGACGACCTATGTCGGGGCGGCCGCTTCCGTGGTAGATACGCGCATCACCAAAATCATCGAGGATCAGATCAGCGGCATCGAGGGCGTCCGCAACATCGACTCGAAAAGCACCGACGGCGTCTCCACGATCACGGTTGAATTCACCCTCGGTCGCGACATTGACGCTGCCGCGAACGATCTGCGCGACCGCGTAAACCGCGTTATCGACGATCTCCCGGAAGAAGCGGACACGCCGCAGATTACCAAAGTCGACGCCGACGCCTCGCCCATCCTCTGGTACAGCCTGACCAGCAGCACCCTGAGCCGCATTCAGATCACCGATTACGCCGAGCGGTTTATCGTCGACCGCATTGGCACAGTGGACGGCGTTGCACGTGTTAATCTCAGCGCACCGGCGACGCCAGCCATGCGCATATGGATCGACCGGCAGGCGCTGGCAGCGCGTAACCTCACAATCGCGGACGTGGAAGCCGCAATTCGCGCACAGAATGTGGAGTTGCCCGGCGGCCGCATCGAGTCGCTGAACAGCTACCTTACAGTGCGCGTCGAGCGCGCTTATGCAACGGCCGAGCAGTTTCGCAACCTTGTCATCCGGCGTGACGAGAACGGCAATCTCACACGCATCAGCGACGTGGCGACGGTCGAAGTTGCGCCGGAGAATGAGAAATCGGTATTTCGGGGAGACGGACAGGACCGCATCGGCCTTGGCATCGTGCGCATATCGGGCGCCAACGCGCTCGATGTGGCGCGCGGCGTGAAGGTGGAGGTCGATCGCATCCGGGAGGGACTGCCCGCCCAGATCAACCTGCTCCCGTCCTATGACACCACGCAATTCATTGACGCCTCCATGCATGAGGTCTGGATCACATTCGCCATTGCGGGCGGCTGCGTGCTGCTCGTCATTTTCGTTTTTCTCGGCAATCTTCGCGCGACGATCATCCCGATGCTCGCCGTGCCGGTTTCGATCCTCGGCGCATTCATTGCGATGTATGCGACCGGCAGTACGGTAAACCTCATCACATTGCTGGCGCTGGTTCTCGCCATCGGGCTTGTGGTCGACGACGCTATCGTGGTTCTGGAGAACATCTATCGCCGGATAGAGCTTGGCGAGACGCCGCTTGTCGCATCCTATCGTGGCGCCCGGCAGGTGGGCTTCGCGGTGGTGGCCACCACGCTGGTGCTGATCGCCGTTTTCGTGCCGATCGTGTTTTTGGCCGGCATCACGGGGCGAATATTCGCCGAGCTGTCGATCGCGATGGCGGCGTCCGTCGCATTCTCGGGGCTGGTCGCACTCTCCTTGTCGCCGATGCTGTGCTCGAAGCTTCTGAAAGGCAAACCGGGGGCCGCAAAGGGCGACGCCAACTCCCATATCCATCAATCTGAACGCGGCTGGATGCAACGAAGATACGCGGCGCTGCTGCGCCCGACATTGTCATCGCCCCTGCTCGTCATCCTTGCGATTGCAGGGGTCGTCGGCATGACATTCCTGATGGTGCGCTTGCTGCCACAGGAATTTACGCCGCCGGAAGATCGCGGCGCGTTGCTGGTGAGCGTGAAAGGGCCGGAAGGCTCCAGCTTCGAATATATGAGTCGTTATATGCGCGAGATCGAGAAAGACTTGCAGCATTACACCCAGAACGGCGAAGCCTCGACGCTCATCGTGCGCACCCCCGCAGGGTTTGGCGCCACCGAGGAATTCAATACCGGCCGCGCAATTATGGTTCTATCTGGCTTCGACAAGCGCGAGCGCTCCGGTCTCGTCATCGTGCCTGAATTGCGTCAGCGTCTCCAGAAACACCCTGGCGTGCGGGCAAACGCCTTCATGCGCGGCGGTCTTGTACAGCGCGGCGACCAGCCTGTGAACTTCGTCATCGGCGCGTCGGAATATTCGGTGCTCTCCAAAGCCCGCGACGTTCTGCTGGAGAAAGCCCGAAATTATCCGGGCCTGACGTCGATCGACAGCGATTACGCCGAGACCAAGCCACAGCTGCTGGTCGAGATCAACAACGTCCGGGCGGCCGAATTGGGCGTTTCGACAGAAATCATCGGGCGCACGCTTGAGACCCTTCTCGGCTCGCGCGATGTGACCACCTACGTCGATCAGGGCGAAGAATATAATGTCATCCTTCAGGCGAAAACCGACGACCGGCTGCAACCGACGGACCTGACAAATATCTTCGTGCGCTCGACCCTGACCAACGAGTTGATACCGCTATCGAACGTCGTGACGCTCAAGGAACGCGCGGATGCGGCCACGCTTCCCCGCTACAACAAGGTGCGCTCCGTCACGATCACGGCCTCGCTTACGCCCGGTTACAGCCTCGGAGACGCGCTGGACTTTCTGGAGCGCACCGTGCGCGAGGAACTACCCCAGGTTGCAACCGTGGACTACAAGGGCGAGTCGCTCGAATTCAAGCAGACGGGGCAATCGCTCCTCTTCGTGCTTGGCCTTGCCCTCGTGATCATATTCCTGATCCTCGCGGCGCAGTTCGAGAGCTTCATCCACCCGTTCATCATCATTCTGACGGTGCCGCTGGCGGTGAGCGGAGCTGCGCTGGCGTTGTTGATAAGCGGCGGCTCGATCAATATTTTCAGCCAGGTCGGTATTCTCATGCTGATCGGCATTGCGTCCAAAAACGGCATCCTTATCGTGGAGTTCGCCAACCAGCTTCGGGATGAAGGCCTCAGCGTTGACGAAGCCATCATGCAGGCTGCGCAGGATCGGCTGCGTCCAATCCTGATGACCTCCATCGCTACCGCTGCGGGCGCCGTGCCGCTTGCGCTGGCTCATGGCGCAGGCGCAGAGACGCGCGCGGTGATCGGCCTCGTGGTGTTGGCCGGAACCGCCAGCGCGACCTTGCTCACGCTGTTCATTATTCCCGCGATGTACAGATTGCTTGCCCCGTATACGCAATCGCCGAGCGCCGTTTCAAATCAGCTAAAGGCTGAGGAAGCTAAAAGCGGCGTGGCGGCGCCGGTTCCGGCGGAGTAAACCGCAAGCTTTGAGCGGCAATAAAAAAGGGAGGCGCTTGCCTCCCTTTTCGCTTTAATTACATAATGTTAGATGTCGAAGTCATCGCCGCCGCCGTCAAACCAGCCGCCGCCGTCGTTGTCGGCATCCTGCGCGCCCGCATCATTGGACGCCTGTTCTGTGTTGGCTTCCGCCTTTGGCGCTTCTGCAGCAGTCGCCGTATCGCCGCCGCCAAACATGCCGCCGAGCATACTGCCCAGCATCATGCCGCCTGCAACGCCAACGGCTGTCTGTGCAGCGCCCGCAAGGAAGCCGCCGCCCTGACCGGTCCGCTGATACTGCGCAACGGGGCTTTCAGCCTGCCGCGTGGCATTTTGACGGGGATAGCGTGCGCCTGGCGTCGCACCAGCGCCCGAGCGAGGAACGGAACCGCCGCCACCGCCGAACAGGCCGCCTAGGAAGCTGCCGCCGCCAGCGGCCGGGCGCTCATCTACCTCATTCTCAAGCTCTTCAATGCGCTGCTGCGCCTGCTTCAAGGCCTGCTCCTGCACGATAATGGCCTGCGCCATGTAATAGGGAGCGGAAGGCTGGCGTGAAATCAGGTTGCCGATATGCCGTTCAGCTCCGGCATCGCGCTGCGCCGAAACGCGTTCGGCCTCGCCCAGTTTTTCAAACAGCTCGTCGATAATGTTTTGCTCAGTTTTATCCATACCTTCCCACCCTGAATAAGCGCTCACGCAGATTGCGTATGTCATGCATTTAGTTTGCCTGCCCAAGGCATGTAGTCCTTGCATCAAAAAAAATTTGCACTACCGATCTGAATAGATGCCAAAAGCGGGGCGATATAAGCCACAGGGCTGCTATGCGTCGGCGCCTGTCACTTGGTGTGGGAAAGAAAAAATTTTGGTTATTTTTTGTTAGAATTGAGGCTTTATCTCACTAGCGGGCCGCGTAGCTCCTCTATAAGCCTAGCGCATATTTATTTGGAGCATACGCATGCACAAACTCATTGTTGTAGTAGTTTCATTAACGCTAGGCGCGTGTGCGACGATTATAGAAGGCGTCGATCAAACAATTCAGGTCGAAGTCGTTCCTGCACACGGAACGTGCGAAGTAAGGCGCGACGGCTCGAAGGTTGGTTTTTCCACTCCGGAACGCCGCCAGGTCACGCTCTCTAAATCCAAGAATAATCTTGAATTTACGTGCTCCGCGCCAGGATACCAGACACGCACTGAAATCTTGTCATCTGAGCTCTCAGCCGCGACCGTCGGCAGTTTCTTCCTGCTCGATCTTGGCGTGGTTGACGCAGCAACCGGTGCTTGGCAAAAATATCCGTCGCGGGTGACAATTGTTCTTCAGAAGTAGATTTCGCCCCGAAAAACTCACTTGAGTTTTGGCCTGCCCTGCCTCATGAGAGTTTCTCGCGATAGAGGGGAGGCGTCATGTCGATTGTCCCGCGTTTGTTAGCGCTAGCGTCCGCTTTTCTTGTGCTGGGCTCGGCGATTGCTGAGGCGAAGGAATGCCCTGGCAAGCTCTCACCGCCGCAGCGAACGCGCATCGTGGGGGGCGATGTCGCCAAAAGCGCAAGCTGGCCAAGCATTGTCACGATGCGCAGCAATTTTTCCGGCTTCAAGGTGCTCGGCTATTTCTGCGGGGGAGCTGTCGTCAGTCCGAACTGGATACTGACAGCCGCCCATTGCGTCGAGGGAATTTCCGACAAAGGGGGCGGGCTGTTCGTGACCAAGGAAAAGCTCAACGACGGGCGGATCATCGAAGGCGAAGTCGAGATCGTGATCGCAGCCGATAATCTTGAGTCCTTCGAACCGACGAAGCTGCGCAAGATCAGCCAGATTATCATCCACAGCGGCTATAAGGTCGGCGTTCCGCCTGCGCATCAGGGGCACGATATCGCGCTCATAAAATTATCCAAACCTTGGAACGGCCCCGTTGCGCGGCTGTCGCTTTCGCCGCAAACCGATCCGGAGGGGCTCGCAAGCCGGATGCTCTCCGCGGCGGGCTTCGGCTACATCAGGGAAAATCAGGGGACGGAACCTTCGGCGAACACGCAGCCGACCCGGCTGCCCGATGGCTCTATACTCTCCGCCGGTTCCAAAACGCTGCTCAACGTCACGCTTCCGCATGTGGAAACCACCCATTGTGCGGCGTCCTATTCCAAATACAGCCAGGACTGCAAGACGCGGCGCTGCGCAATCGCCGCAGCGCAGTTATGCGCCGGTTACGATGAGGGCGGAAAGGACACCTGCCAAGGCGACAGCGGCGGACCGCTTGTGACCTATGACGGCAATGGCTGCCCGCTTCAGGTTGGCGTTGTCAGTTGGGGAGCGGGCTGCGCGCGGCAAAAGCTGTACGGAATTTATACCCGTGTCTCGCATTACGCGGACTGGATCAGAAGCCATGTGCCTGAATTGCGTCAACCCGAATCCGCCGTCGCGGCCGTTACGCCAGAGCTTCCCAGCGTCATTTCGAACGCCGTGATCGACCGGCTGGAGACGGTACTGAGCGCCGCGAAGAGCAACGCGCAGCTTTCCATTCGCGGCGGTACGCAGGTGAAGCTTGGCAGTCGCTATCTTTTTGAGGTGACGAGTCGGATCCGCGGCCGCCTGATCCTGTTCGACCTCAACGCGAAATCCGAGGTGACGCAAATCCTGCCGAATAAGTTCGTGCCCGCCGCCGCCGCGATCAAAGCGGGTGAGGTCGTCACAATTCCCGGCGCGGGATATGGCTTTGACTGGTTTGGCGCGGTCGAGCCTGTCGGAAAGGGCAAACTGGTCGCGGTGATCGTGCCGGACGCCTTTCCAATGGAGGCGACGGCGGGCGAGCAAACCCGCGTTTTCAGAGGCTTCGAGCCGCAGCGCGCGCCTGAAAACTACCTCGTCAACATCATTCAGCAGATCACGCAGACTTATCAGGCAGACGCCAGCCCACAATCCAACTGGGGCGTTGCGATCCTGCCTTATGAGATCGTCCGCTAGTCGGCCCGAAGTATTCCGATCGTCTACGAATCCAGCACCAGCCGCACCTTCGTCCCCAGTTGGTCGAGGGTGAACGGTTTGTTGAGAAGCGAAACGCCGGGATCGAGCACACCGTTGTGAATGATCGCGTTGCGGCTGTAACCCGTCATGTACAGCACCTTGATGCCCGGGCGCTTTCGAATGATTCTATCCGCCAGATGCTTGCCGTTGGTCTGCGGCATGACGATGTCAGTGAGCAGCAGATCGATTTCGGTCTCATCCTTTAATATCTGCATCGCCATAGACGCGCCATCCGCCACCAAGGTTCGATAACCGAGTTCTTCGAGCGCCTGCCGCGCAAACTGCCGAACGCCCTCCTCATCCTCAACCAACAGGATCGTCTCGACCCCTCTCGCGCCAGCCACTGACGTCTCGCGCTTCACCTCGGCGCTCGCCACGCTATCGATATAGCGCGGCATGTAGATTTTGACCGTCGTGCCGTGGCCGATCTCGCTGTAAATCTTGACGTGGCCGTTCGACTGCTTGACGAAACCATAAACCTGAC
>JBGSLP010000240.1:0-1886 GCA_041740655.1 Alphaproteobacteria bacterium | reverse complement strand
GCCTTCGGCGATCTCCCGCCCGATTGCTGCCCCGGGTGCGGGCGTCCGGAAGCAGGTAACGCCGCCGCTGACGAACGGAGACTATCGAGTCGGCTCGGCCCGTCGCGATACTTGTTGCGTGTCCGTCGAGCCAAAAATCCTTGGCCGTTTCGGTTTCCTCGTCACTAAGGAATTCGCCGAGGATCAAATCACCAGAACGCTGGCTTGACGGATGACTGATAACGCAGTGGCGCGCATATGAGCTTCGCGGCTCGCCTCCAGACCCCAGCCTGCCATCGAATGATGACCTGCAGCTGCCACATAGATCTGCCAAAGGCCAAAGCGGCGAGGTTCGATAGGTCGCAACCGTCCGTAAGCACGAACAAAACGTTCGGCGCCATCGGTCCCGGCGACATACGTCAGTTCCAGCGCCGTGCATGCCACGTCGGACAGGGGATCGCCATAAGCAGCGTCTTCCCAATCGAGGATTCCAACAAGCTGCTGGTCCGACCAGAGTAGATTGCCAGGCCAGAAATCGCCGTGCAGCAGTGCGCCAGTGCCCTTGTAATTCGTATCGCCCATTTCGGAGAGCCTCTGTCGCAAAGCTGCGAACTCTGCGTCTTGAGGCAGGTAGTCGAAGATCTCCGGAAGCGGA
Source organism: Alphaproteobacteria bacterium (assembly GCA_041740655.1). GTDB lineage: Bacteria > Pseudomonadota > Alphaproteobacteria > Rhizobiales > Rhodomicrobiaceae > JAWXCE01. The sequence continues at coordinate 1,252 of JBGSLP010000240.1, read as the reverse complement.
TCATTGCGCATTGGAAGAGTAGGCAGACCAGCGATCGGCAGCGAATGAACTTGAGCCAACATTTCTGCCATTCTGGTTATCTGATTATCTGCAGCGCCCGTTGGGAAAGCGGTCTCACCATCGATGTGATCCAGGATGAGAAACGGGTGTGGGATATGCCGAAGGCTCTCATCCAAGGCCAAAGCCCGCGGGGCGCAGATTCCGAGGCCGGTAACGGCGCGCAGGATTTCGAACTCTACTGCCGCCGGGTGCCCATTGTGATTGGGACCATGAACACGGAGGATAACGCTTCGCTGCGCTCCGTCCCCCGCCTCCAGTTCGAGGCGATAGACATCCGCAGATACCCCACCGGAAAGCCGAAATGCCCGCATGAACCTCACATCAGGCAAGTGCGTAGAGACAACCGCTTCGAGGGCGCTGTCGGTCAATACAGTCTGAGCTCTGGCAGCCTTTGGCGGGAGGTTCGACATAGCCAATCAATTCCAGCTTCGTTGCGTTGGCACGGCCATATCTTCGATCGTTTTTATGCGCCAGCGCGGACGGGCAATTTTCGACAGAGGTCGCGCGGCGCCTTCGAGAAGAAATGAGTGAAGGAAAAAGCAGACCCTTGCCCTTTGCGGCACGCGTCCAGCTATGCAGCATCAACGACCGCTACCGGCGACCGAGCCACAGCGGACGCGGAAGAACCAACGGCTGCAATTGAGTGACCGAGCCGGTCGTGTACAGCTCGCCACTCGGGGCGCCATTGCGCATAGTCAAGATCATGTCGGTCTAAGGAAAGAAGACCTGATGTAGCATTCGTCCTGGCCCCAAAGCGGTGCCCCCAGCGATAAGGAATCCCCCAAAGTATAAAGCAATCATCGAATTGCGATGAATGCGGACGTTATGGGTTCTCGCTCCTACGATCGCCGAGACGACGCCATAGATCGTGAGCGGGATGAACAAGTGAACGAAGCTCAAGCCCATAAATCCGCTGGAGTTTACCTCATGGATGAACAGTGTGGTTGCCGCGGTGATCGTCATCAGCGTCAGGTAGAGGTAGCCCAACCCCCGATGATGCGGCGCGCCCTTCGCAGATACGAAGATGAGATACGTGCCAATCGCGAATGCTGGCAAAACCGTCGCCAGATGCAGCTTTATGGGCAAAGGAGCCGCCATTATCGGCGCAAGATCTATTGGCATGCTCCCCCCCGTTCCTGGTGCCCTTTTGTAATGGAGCTACCTGCGATTTGCGAGCGTCCGTGTTCGGCGA
>JBGSLP010000239.1:0-3375 GCA_041740655.1 Alphaproteobacteria bacterium | reverse complement strand
GCCCCTACGACGATCGGGCAGGCCGTGCGTACGCTCACCGGCGCGTTTGCGAAGGGCGGCATTCCAACTCCGGGGCTTGACGCAAGGCTTCTAACGTCACACGTGATAGGTGGATCAGCGGAGCGGTTGATTCTGGATGCGGACCGCCACATTAGCGCGGAGCAGTCGGTCGCACTTGATGTCGTGCGTGATCGACGCCTTGCCCGCGAACCTGTTTCCCGAATTTGCGGCGAGCGCGAATTCTGGGGTCTGCCGTTTCGGCTCAACGACGCCACGCTCGACCCGCGACCCGATAGCGAGACCCTCGTTTCCGCGCTTTTGACCATATGCGATCTAGGCGACAGGCGCGGCGAAAGGTTAAACATTCTCGATCTTGGAACCGGAACCGGTTGCCTGCTGTTGTCTGCATTGTCCGAGCTGAAAAACGCAAAAGGCGTGGGCGTCGATATCAGCGAAAGCGCTGTAACTCTTGCGCGCGAAAACGCTTCAAGGCTTGGGCTGGCAAATCGATGCGAGTTTATCCGCTCAAACTGGACGGATGAAATTCTTGGCGTTTTTGATTTCGTGATCAGCAATCCGCCATACATAAAAAGCGACGAAATCGACAATCTGGAGCCGGAGGTCAGCCGCCACGATCCTCGAATCGCGCTCGACGGAGGCGTATCGGGAGTTGCGGTTTATGAAATCCTCGCCCCTCTTATTGCAGGGCGATTGATGCAAGGCGGATGGGCGCTGCTGGAGGTTGGCGAAAACCAGCATCAGATCGTTGCTGAATTACTGGAATCTCAAGGGTTTAGTGAAATCTCAACCTTCCCGGATTTAAGCAGCGTGACCCGCGTCGTGGCAGGAAAACGACAGAATTTGGATCGTGCGCGAACTTGAAAAAAAGAGTTTGGAAATTTGAAGTGATCGGGCTAGGGTCAGTGAAATCGAAGTCTGAAATAACGACTTAACCTGTGGCCAGGCTCACTTCTGGCGGTGTTTACACAGTGGCTCCAAGTCAGCAGAAGTTTGACGCGTGAGCTTTGATACGTTGATCCGAATTGGATAAGTCAAAAGCCGGGGACTAAGCGACGCTGCATGGCACAACCGCGCGCCGTAGCCATTTTCATCATTGAAAATCGGCATATAGACCTGTTGTGATTTTGGCGTTTGAACTGGGGCGTATTTGTGCGCCGTGCAGGGTCGCGTTGGTGCGAGCCATAAGGTTGGTCTAAATCATGAAGTATATCGGAAGCGAACGGGATTCGATGAGGCAAGGACAGCAAAATCGCAGGGGCCGCGGGCGTAACAACACGCATAATCAGGGCCAGAGTTTTAATCAGGGTCCGAACCCGAACAATAACAACAATCAGAACCGGAAGCCGCAGAGCCAGCTTTCCAAGAATTATGAATCGAGCGGCCCGGATGTAAAAATCCGTGGCACGGCGCATCATATCGCCGAAAAATATACCCACCTTGCGCGAGACGCCGCGTCTGCAGGCGACTTTATAGTGGCCGAAAACTACCTCCAGCACGCCGAGCACTACAACCGCATCATTATGGCGGCCCAGCCAGCTCCAATCCAACACGTTCCGCATTCACAATCTCCGCAGCCTTATATTCAGGGCGCTCAAACGGGCGAACAGCCCGCAATGCCTCCGCAAGGCAACCGCCTTCAGATCGAGGACCGCAATATGGCTCCGCCCGTGAACGGAGCCGCGCGGGAAGACGACGGACTGCCCGGCTTTCTGACGCAGCCCGTCCAGATACCCGATGCAGGGCTAAGTCGCCGCGCCGAAAGGCCAGAGCGCGCGCCACGTCCTGAACGAGCCGAGAAACTCGATGCTACGGACCGCGCCGAAGGCGTCGAGCGGTCGGAGCGCGACGACACTGTCGTGCGCGCGCGTCGCAGGCGCCGCCCTGCAAATGGCCCCGAAGGACTCATGGCGGACAAGCCTAACGGCCACATCAACGGTAATGTGGCGGTTCCTTTGACCGGCGTTTCGGACGACGACTAGATCGGTTTCGCGCCAGCCGTGATTTCGTCGCCAGCGCTGATTTCTCCGCCCGCCTTTACCTTGGCGTAAAAGCCGAGATGCGAGTGGCCGAAGGCGCGGATCAGCGTTGCCGGGATAGCGGTATCTCGCACTGCTGTCGCCGGATCGACGTTCGTGGCGTCGCACCGCTCGGTTTCCGAGAAAATCTTGAGCTTGGCGTCGCCGATTGCAATCTCCGCATTTCCCCACTGAGTTTCCACCCACGGCTCTGCGCCCTCGAAATAGACGTTCGCGCGAAATCGCAGCGGATTGAGCGGCTTGCCCACGATGCGCTCAAGGTCGCGCACGGTCGCCAGATTGACAAAATGCAGGCATTTCGCCGAGACGTCCGAGAAGCTATGCCCGGGCGACGCCACCACACGAGGCGCGCCTTTTAACTCCGATTTCATGTAACTGCCCATAAACTGCTCGATCATTTGCCGTCCGAGCTTGGTTGAAAGCTGGCCGCGCGCCACCTGCTTTCCATCGCGAAAAATGGTCAGCGTCTCCGTCTCGGCATCGAACTCGGTTTTCAGCGCCGCGAGCCGCTCGTGACGCATCAACATGAGAAAATTGATCTTGGGCAAATATTTCGGGTCGTCGGGATTGAAGCGACCGGGGCCGTTCTCGATAGCATATGCGCGATCGAACGGGATCGTCTTGCCGGGCTCCAATACAACGCGATCGAGGGGCTGGGGGGATAACCCTTTGACAGGATAGCGATATATGGATGCAATTTTCAGCAAAGTCTTCTCTCCATCGCCGCAAGATTTTTGCCGCGCCACTTCCTAATGAGCCGCGCCGCATTAAATAACAATTTGATGACTCTAGCACAAAACGGGCCTTTTGCTGCGCGCTTGGAAGAAGGCGCGGCGCTTGGCGCCTGGAGATAAATCCCATGAACTTCGAAAAACTTACTGACAGGTCAAAAGGCTTTTTGCAGGCGGCGCAAACGCTGGCCATACGCGAGGGCCATCAACGACTAACCCCCGAGCATTTGCTCAAAGCAATGCTCGACGACGAGGAAGGACTTGCCGCGGGCCTCATCAATCGCTCCGGCGGGCGGGCCAAGGATGCGCTTGCGAAAACAGATCAAGCGCTCGCCAAATTGCCGAAAATCTCCGGCTCCTCCGCCGGGCAGGTATTCATGGCGCCGCCGCTCCTCAAGGTGCTTGAACAGGCTGAAGCGATTGCCGACAAAGCGGGCGACAGCTATGTGACGGTCGAACGGCTACTCCTCGCGCTCGCCATGGAAAAAGAAGCCGACGCCGCACGCATTCTTGCCGACGCTGGCGCAACGCCAACAGGTCTGAACGCCGCGATCAACGACCTCCGCAAGGGGCGGACCGCCGACAGC
>JBGSLP010000238.1:0-1960 GCA_041740655.1 Alphaproteobacteria bacterium | reverse complement strand
GTCCGCCTCCACCACCTCGGGCCGCGCAAACCCCATCGCCGCCAGCCGATCGGCCACGTCGCGCTCGGCGTTCTCGAAATTGTCCAGGATCACGGGGGCGAACCCGGATTCGATCAGCGCCGCCGCGACATGGGCGCCAATGAACCCGGCGCCGCCGGTGACAAGAATAACTCCACACATCGCGATTCACCCCCCTTACGCAACGCTCGAGTCACGCAACCGCCATAGCATGACAGCGCAGGTGCGCGCCGCCCTCTACATGCACTGGTCGCAGCCGTGCGCGCCATGGCGTCATTTCAGAACGGCCATGCGACATTAAGAACCTACTGTTTCCTTATACATCATAGGAAATATACTGCATGTATGGAAGCCGCATGTTTTGCTTGGCGCAACCCAGGAGTGGTAATAAATGAAAATAGAATCCAATCACCCTGCGACAGATACAAGCAAAGTCGTTATCATCGGCGCAGGCCCAGCCGGCTTGACTACAGCATATCACCTCCAAAAACTGTCGTCCAAACATGCTCCTATCGTGATAGAATCCGGCGATCTTGTCGGCGGAATCGCGCGCACGGAGAGCTACAAGGGGTTTCGTTTCGATATCGGAGGCCATCGCTTTTTCACCAAGGTCGGTGAGGTTGAAGAAATGTGGCATGAGGTGATGGGCGACGACTTCATCATCGTGCCCAGAAAAAGTCGTATCTATTATCGTAGTAAGTATTACGATTATCCACTCAAGATTTTTAACGCTCTCAGTAATATCGGCGTCTATGAAAGTGGACGAATCATGCTGAGCTACGCGAAATGGAGAGTCAAGCCGTCCCGTGTGGAGGAAAGTTTCGAGCAGTGGGTGATGAACCGGTTCGGCGGGCGCCTATACATGCATTTCTTCCGTAGCTACACCGAGAAGGTCTGGGGGATCTCCCCGCGCGAGATCCGCGCCGACTGGGCGGCGCAGCGGATCAAGAATCTGTCGCTCTACAAGGCGGTGGTGAATGCGATCACCGGGGCGAACTCCACGACCAGCCTGATCGAAAAGTTCCATTATCCGCGGCTGGGACCGGGCATGATGTGGGAGAAAGTGCGCGATATGGTGTGCGCGCGGGGCGGCGCGGTGCGGATGCGCAGCCGCGCCACACGGCTTATCTGGAGCGAAGACCGGATCGAAGCGGTCGAGGTGGCGGAGCGCGACGCCGACGGCGCCGAACGGGTTTATGTCGAGAGGGCCGACCATGTCGTCAGCACCATGGCGTTGACCGACCTCATCGCGGCCTTCGATCCGCCGCCGCCCGAGGCCGTGCGCGCCGCCGCGCATCGATTGCGTTATCGCGATTTCCTGATCGTCACGCTGATCCTGGATCATCCCGATCCCTTCCCGGACAACTGGATTTACATCCACAGCCCTGAGGTGAAGGTCGGGCGCATCCAGAATTTCCGCGCCTGGTCGGTCGATATGGTCCCGAACGCGCATCAGGCTTCGATCGGCATGGAGTATTTCTGCCACGAGGGCGACGGCTTGTGGTCGATGAGCGATGCGGAGCTGATCGCTCTTGGCGCAGAGGAGCTTGAAAAGCTCGGACTCGCGCCGCGCAAGAGCGTGATTGACGGCTCGGTAATCCGGCAGGTGAAAGCCTATCCGGTTTATGACGAGGCTTACAAGGACGCCGTGGCGGTGATCGCCGACTGGCTGAGCCAACTGACGAACTTCCAGACGGTGGGCCGCAATGGCCTGCATCGCTACAACAATCAGGATCATTCGATGCTCACCGCCATGCTTGCGGCGCGCAACGTCATCGGTGAAAGCCATGACGTGTGGACCGTCAACGTCGAGCGCTCCTATCATGAGGAGTTCGAGATGAGGCGCGACCCGTCATCAGGAGGCGGGACGCCGAAAGTCTCAGCGCGCGCGTGAGCCGTCTTGCGACGTCGCGCAGCGCGCTTGACGGCGGGCGCTTTCGGT
>JBGSLP010000237.1:0-5779 GCA_041740655.1 Alphaproteobacteria bacterium | reverse complement strand
CGGCTTCGCGCTCCTCGTCGTCGGCGTTGCGGATGGCGCGGGCGAGCCGGAAGAGCGCCTGATCGACGTTGAGGCCCGACACGCCGGAGATAAGCAGCGGCTTTTTGCGCGCGGCTTTCTGCAATTGCGCGGCCTTTTCCGCTGCAACGTCCGGCGTCACCGCATCGCATTTTGACAGCGCGACGATCTCGAGCTTCTTATGCAGGTCCGCGCCATAGAGCTTCAACTCGCGGCGCACGGTTTTATAGGCGCCCGCCACATCCTCCTCGTTCACATCGACGAGATGCAGCAGCACGCGGCAGCGCTCGACATGCCCGAGGAAGCGGTCGCCGATGCCAGCGCCCTCGTGCGCGCCCTCGATGAGGCCGGGGATGTCCGCGAGCACGAAATCCACGTCGCCGACTTTTACGACGCCCAGATTGGGGTGCAGCGTCGTGAATGGATAATCCGCGATTTTCGGCTTGGCCGCGCTCACCGCTGCGAGAAACGTCGATTTGCCAGCGTTCGGCATGCCGATGACGCCCGCGACGGCGATCAGCTTCATGCGGAGCCAGATTTCCAGTTCCTGCCCGGGTTCGCCAGGATTGGCCCGGCGCGGCGCGCGGTTGGTCGATGATTTAAAGCGCGCATTCCCCCAGCCGCCGTTCCCGCCCTCGGCCAGCAGCGCGCGTTGACCAGGCTCCGTCAGGTCCGCAATGAGCGTTTCGTTATCCTCGGCAAAAATCTGCGTGCCGGGCGGCACTTTCAGCGTCACGTCCGCGCCGTTATGGCCTGCGCAGTTCGAGCCCATGCCGTGCTGCCCGCGCTCGGCCTTGAAATGCTGCTGGTAGCGGAAGTCGATCAGCGTGTTGAGGTTCGCGACGCATTCGGCCCATACGTCGCCGCCCTTGCCGCCGTCGCCCCCATCCGGCCCGCCGAATTCAATGAATTTTTCACGGCAGAAGGACAGGCAGCCGTTGCCGCCCGCGCCGGAGAAAATGTAAACCCGTGTCTGATCGAGAAATTTCATAACGTCTTCTGACTGTTAGCATTCCTGCCGGACGCACAATGCAGCGCTCTCAGCTTACTCAATGTCATGTGTGTGCGGTATGAGATTGCCGGAAAACGCCTCTTGCGTTACTCTTTAATCCCAAGCGCGAACCCGAAAGGCCGAAGTTATGACCCAAGCCAACGCACTTTCCGCCACCCAGTTTGTGTTAAACTGCGGCTGTGGCGATAGCAACTGCTCAAGTTGCTACATGTTTTTCCCAAAGGGCAATTGCGGCGACAGCGACTGCTCAAGCTGCGTCTGCATCATACCGACCAGCGCTCAGGGCGCCATTGTCATGATCGCCAACGAAGGTAAGCTCTTCGCCATGCAAATTGAAGGTGGCCGCATAATTTCCGCCGCCTTTATAGCCTGATATAAATCCTCGCCGTTATAAGTCCTCCAAAGGCTGGTCCGTTCGCATATCGCGAGCGGACATTCTCATGACGACACGTTTGCCATCGGAGCAGAGATGCGATTTCCCGCAGTATTTTTCCTTGCCAGCTTTTTGGCGTCACTATCGCCCGCGATGGCGGAGTGCGGGATGGCGTCATGGCACGGTGGGTCGGGCCGCACCGCGAGCGGCGAGCGCTGGAACACGAATGCGATGGTCGCCGCGCACAAGAAGCGCGCCTTCGGCTCGATGGTCACGGTCACCAATGCCCGCAACGGCAAGTCGGTCAGCGTGCGCATAACGGATCGCGGACCTTTCGTGCGGGGCCGCGTCATCGACCTCTCACGGGCGGCCGCGCGCCAACTGGGCATCAATGGGGTCGGCAAGGTCTGCCTGAACTAGGCGCTAGCGCGTCGGCGAATTGAACTTCGGCGCGGCTCACGGGTTATCCGGCAGGTCACCACAGGAGAGCGCCATGGACATCGCCACCGATAAAGTCGCCTATATCATTCTTCGGGCGCGCGAACTGGAATCGAAGGTTGGCGCGTGGGATGCGCCCGGCGATGAGGTCGACGACACCTCCGAAACCATCCTGGAGGATTTGCCGGGCGACGCCACGCGGCAGGATGTGGCATCTTTCATCGCCGCCCTCAACGACGACGAAAAGGCCGAGCTTGTGGCGCTGACCTGGGTCGGGCGCGGCGATTACGAGGTCGAGGAATGGAAGGCGGCGCTGGATGCCGCGCGCGGCGAGCAGACGACATCCACCCAGCGCTATCTGCTCGGCGACCCGTTGCTGGCCGATTATCTCGAAGCGGGTCTCGAAAAGCTGGGCATCTCCCCGTCGGAAGTCGAGGACGACGCCGTCCGCTCAAACTTCGACTCGCCCGACGTTTGAATTCCCGACACCGTCATTGCGAGCAAAGCGAAGCAATCCACCTGGTATGGCTTGCCACGGCGGCGTGCCGCCTCGCAATGACTGGCCACACTGCTTAAAAACCTAGATCTTCTGGTTGTATTCGCCGACTTCGGGGTAAGTCGCCAGGTGCGCTTCGATCTCGCGGAAGATCGCGATCTTGTTTTCCTCCGACACCGGGCTTTCGACGACCACCACAAGTTCAGGCTTGTTCGATGACGCGCGCACCAACCCCCAGGTGCCGTCTGCCAGCACGATGCGGATGCCGTTGACCGTGATCACGTCGCGGATTGCCTGCCCGGCCAGCGTTTCGCCGCGATCGGAAATGCCCTGGAAATGGGCGACGGCGCGGTCGACAACGCCGTATTTCTTCTCGTCGTCGCAGTGCGGCGACATGGTGGGCGACTGGTAGGTTTTCGGCACGTCGCGCTCAAGCTCCGCGATGGTTTTGCCGGGGTTGCGATCCATCATGTCGAGCACGGCGATGCCGGAGACAAGGCCGTCGTCATAACCCCGACCGAGCGGCGCGTTGAAGAAGAAGTGGCCGGATTTCTCGAAGCCGACCAGCACCTTGTTCTCGAAGCTGTAGCGCTTGATGTAGGAATGGCCGGTCTTCCAATAGGCGGTCGTCGCGCCATTGGCGATCAGCACCGGGTCGGTGAGGAACAGGCCGGTCGATTTCACGTCCACCACGAATTTCGCGTTCGGGTAGAGGCTCGAAATATCGCGGGCGAGCATGACGCCCACCTTGTCCGCGAAAATCTCGCCGCCCTCGTTCGTCACGACGCCGCAGCGGTCGCCGTCGCCGTCGAAGGCGAGGCCCACTTCCGCGCCGTGTTCCTGAACGGCATGCGCGACGGCGTGCAGCATTTTCAGGTCTTCCGGGTTCGGGTTGTGATTGGGGAAGTTATAGTCGAGATCGGCGTTGAGCGGGATGACCTCGCACCCGAGCGCCTCAAGCACCTGCGGCGCAAAGGCGCCCGCCGTGCCATTGCCGCACGCCGCGACCACCTTGATGCGGCGCTTCAGCTTCGGTCGGTTGGTGAGATCGGCCATATAGCGGTCGGCCAGATCGCCGACGAAATGATATTTGCCGCCGCCCTTCATGTCGAAATGCCCGCCGAGCACGATCTCCTTCAGCGCGGTCATTTCCTCCGGACCAAACGTCATCGGCCGGTTGAGACCCATCTTGATGCCGGTCCAACCGTTGTCGTTGTGCGAGGCGGTGACCATCGCGACCCCCGGCACGTCCAACTCGAACTGCGCGAAATATGCCATCGGCGACAGCGCAAGGCCGATGTCGTAAACCTCCGCGCCGCCCGCGAGCAGGCCAGTCATCAGACCCTGCTTGACCGCCATCGAGTAGCCGCGAAAATCATGGCCGACGACGAACCGAGCCGGAACGCCGCGCTGCGGCAGCAATGTCGCGAGCCCAAGGCCCACCGCCTGCAGCCCCATGAGGTTGATTTCCTCGGGGTAGAGCCAGCGCGCGTCATACTCGCGAAACCCCGTCGGCTTGATGAGCGGCAGCCGCTCAAACTCTGCGGTGTTGATCTTGAGGCCAGTGGTGGGGCGCGGAAAGGTCATGCAAAGCTCGCTGGTCAAGGTTGGCTTCTATGCCCGTCAGGTGAAGCACCCCTGTAATGACAGCGTCACATGGCCAAGACAAGGCTAATTCCCGAGCAGATTAACACTGTCTAAGCTTGCCGGTTCCATTCGACGACCGCTACTGGATCAGCACGAGCTTATCGCCGCGCAGCTCGAACTTGCTCAGCATCTTGATGAAGCTCATGCCAAGGAGGTTCTGGTTCATCTTGCCCGCCTCCGCGACGACTGCCGCCACATTGCGGATTTCGATGTCGCCGATCCGGACAGCTTCCAGCGTGATAGGTGCGACCCGCGCGATGCCGTTCGCCGTGCTGGAGCGGCCCGAGAATTTCAGCGAGGCTGCGCTATAGCCGAGCTTCACGGCGGATTCGTACGAGAGCGCCACATAGGTTGCGCCGGTGTCGGTCATCAGTTCGACGGACTTGCCGTTGATCAGCGCCTCGACATGAAAATGACCGTAGGCGTTCGCCTGCAAATTCACTGTTTTCGGCACGGCGGCGTCATGAACAACGACGGGTTTCCACGAGGCGGCATCGATGATCAGGCGTGGTTGCGCCTGCGTCGGCACGGGCGGCGTGACGGGCGCTGACTGGCGCGGCGGCGGGGCGTCGACGGAGCCGGTTATCTCCACGGGCGAGCGCGCGGACGTTGCGGCAAGCATCGGCCAGTTCTTGCCAATAGCCCTGTAGGCATCCTCGAAATAATGAAAACTCAACGCGGCGGCGAAAAAGGCAATTCCCCAAAGGCTCGCTTCGCGCAAAACTTTTCCAACGCTTTTCATGATGTCCTCAAAAGGCCCGAACCGAATTGGCCCCGAGGCGAGCAGCGCACGAAGCGTCGTCAGATCCTCAGAACCAGAAAGTCTCCTGAGAACTCATAAGAGCGCAAACGGCTTAAAAAACTCATACCAAGAAGGCTCTGACTGAGAGAATTTGGCTGTGCGATAAGCGCTTCGACATTTCTCATGCGGATGCCGCCGATTGACACGGCTTCAAGCCGCACACGGGCCGTATACGCGACGCCGTTCGCCGTGCTGACGGGGATGTTGTAGCGCAATTCGCGAACATCGAGGCCCGCCATATCGGCGTCCTCGGGACGCAATACGACGGACGAAGCGCCGGTGTCGACCAGCATTTCCACAGGCGCGCCGTTCACCAGCGCGCGGGCGAAAAAGTGACCGCCGTAGCGTTTGATGCGCACCTGCCCGCGGCGCTCATCGCCGGGCAGCCCGCTGGGTTCAATGATATCCCGCTGCGATCCGGACGGCGTCAGTTCGGCGGCGACGCGCTCGGAAATCGCTATGAGATCGTAGCGGAAGGAGTAGAGCACTATCAGAGCGAGAAATGCGAGCGCCCAGATGCCCACCGCGCGCATCGCATCGCCGACCTTGTCGCGATAGGCGCTGATAAGACCACCGGCCAGAAAGATCAGAATGGCGAGGCCTGCCACAACGCTGACGAAGTTTTCGCCCTGCATCCCAAGAAGCGTGTTCGCGTTCTGCGCCACCAACACGATGATGGCGATGAAAATTGCGACGATACCAACCCAGACGGCCATGGCGTTATCCAGTGTGCGATTGCTGCGCAGCCTAAAATATCAATGCCAGCAAACAACTGCTACATAAGACCGGCGCCATGAATTAAAAACATCCGTGATGGTTTAGGCCACTCCCGAAACCGTTAACAGTTCACTGCGTCTAAAGCGCTGCGGCCTTGCCTTGCGGGCTGGAAGGTCTGACCGGCGAATAGCGGCGCGTTTCGGGAACGAATGATTTCGCTGCGCCCGCCTTGCGTTTATCCGCCTTGACCGGAGCGGGCTGCATCACGCGGCTTTT
>JBGSLP010000236.1:0-9446 GCA_041740655.1 Alphaproteobacteria bacterium | reverse complement strand
CGGATCATCGTAGGCGAGGTGCGCGGACCGGAAGCATTCGACCTTCTGCAGGCCATGAACACGGGCCACGACGGCTCGATGGGCACGCTGCACGCCAACAGTCCGCAACAGGCGCTCAGCCGGATCGAAGCGCTGGCGCTGATGGGCGCGGCAAGGCTCCCGGCGGCGACCATCCGCCAGCTTATCGTGGGCGGCATCGACTTGGTCGTTCACCTTGGGCGGATGCCGGATGGCGCGCGCAAACTCATGCGGATAGCTGAGGTGAATGAGGCCGCGCCGGGGCTGACTGAAATCTGGAGCACGAGCAGCGGCGGGGTTCAAACGAGTGCGCCAAGCGCTCGGTTGCGGCAACGCGCGGACCTGTTCGGACTGGACGATCAGTTGAACGCGCTGTTTGCGGGGGCGTGAGAGACGAGGATGATGTTCAATGCGTCGGCGGATATCGTCGTGCTTCATGCGATGGCGGTGGGCCTAGCCGCATTGAGCGCCGGATGCATTGCCTATGCAGCGGGGCCGCTGATCCTGACGCGGATGCGGTGGTTTCCATCCGATGAGGGCCATGTCGCTTTGCTGCGTCGCGCGATGCGCAACCGGCTCGCCCGATCCGTGGCGTCGACCGATGCTAAAACCAGCCTTGCCATGCGGTTGCGCGGAGCGGGCGTCACGTGGTCGCCGCGCGCGTTTCAACTAACTTTCATGGCGCTTGGCTGCGCTGCCTTTGCTGCTTTGACGGCCTCCGGCTCAGGCGCCTTGCTGGCGGGCGGGGTTGCGTTCTCCCTTAGCCTGATATTGCCCCGCGCAGCGCTTTCGATTGCAACGCGACGCCGGCAAAACGCCTTCCGTGAGCATTTCGGGCCTTCGCTGGATGTCCTCCTGCGCGCATCGCAGGCCGGGATGCCATTACAGCGGTGCCTGCAAATTGCCGCCGGTAACGGTCAGGGCGAGATGAATGCGAGGTTCGCAAGGCTTGCAGCCGAGATAACGGCGGACGCGCCCGCAGCCGCCCTGAAGCGCTTTGCCGACAAAGCGACTATCCCCGAGGCGCGCTTTTTTGCGCTAGCGATGGCCTTGCAGCAGGAAACGGGGGGAAACCTCGCAATCGCGCTCGGCTCGCTTTCCGCGATGCTGCGCAGCCGCAAGGCTTTCGCAGCGAGGGTTGCGATACTGACAGCCGAGGCGAGGGTGTCGGCCATCATCATCGGATCGCTGCCGGGCGTAATCGCCCTCGCGCTCTGGATCGCCTCGCCGGACTATCTCGCGCCGCTATGGACCGATCCACGCGGCCGTGTGTGCCTCTACGGCGCGGTGCTTTGGGCTCTCGTCGGCGCGCTGACAATGCGCATCCTGATTAGGTCCAGCCTCGATGATTAGGCTGATGCCCGACATTGCCCACACCTCCGCTATTGCGTCCGCTTTGTCGGCGATCTCCGTTTTCGCGTTGCTCGCCGCTGTGATCGTCCGTCGCCCTTTGATAGCTCGCGCAGGGCGGACGCTGGAGGCGCATTTCGCGCGCATGCGCAGAACGCGCTCCCGCCCGTCATGGCTATCCCGATTTCTGCCGTCGGAACTCGAAAAACAGGCGCTGCTTGCGGGCTGGAGCCATTCGATCGCCATCTCAGCGCTGGCCCACGGGCCTGTCGTGATCACGGCGCTACTTCTGCTGATACTAGGCGCGATGGCGCTACTGCAATGCTCACTCGAAAGCCTTGCTTTCTCGGCGCTGGCGGGGATAATCGCCGCCGCCTCTCCTTACCTTTTCCTGAAAAACGCGCTTGCCAGACGCCGGAAAGCGATCGCCCGAGCGTTGCCAGACACGCTCGATCTGCTGGCGATGGTCCTGCGTGCGGGGCTTGGCGCTGACGCCGCGTTGCGCAAGACGGCTGATTGCATCGCAGGGCTTTATCCTGAACTCGCGCGGGAGCTTCGCATAACGCTGGCTGAATTGCAGTTCCTGCCAGATCAGGCGCGCGCTTACCAAAATCTCAAACAGCGCACCGGCGCGGCCGGACTGGAAGCGCTTGTCGCCGGCTTATCGCAAGCCAATCGGCACGGCGTGCCCATCGCCGAGTCTATCGCAACCGCTGCGGCAGCCATGCGGGCGACAAGACTGGCCGAGGCCGAGCGGCGGGCCGCCAGTCTTCCGGCAAAGCTCGCGGCGCCGCTCGTGATCTTTTTCCTTCCGGCGATTTTCGTCGTCGTGCTCGTCCCCGCCCTTTTAGGTTTTCTGGGCGGACGATAATCGCGACGAAGTTAGTGGGTCAGCATCGGCGCTTCCAGCTCGTCCTGCGCTTCCTGCGCCATCATGGGCGCAGCCGCTTCCACTGGAGCCTCCTGCATACGTTCCGCGCGTACCGGGGCGACTGCATCACGCGGGCGCTCCAAAATCGCCGCCACGCCCATGCCGCCCGCAGTGCAGATTGAGATCAGCCCGCGCCCGCCGCCATTCTGCTCCAGCAGTTTCGCCAGATTGGCGATGATGCGTCCGCCAGTCGCCGCGAAAGGATGGCCGAACGCGATGGATGAGCCTTTGACGTTCAGTTTCGAGCGGTCGATCGAGCCGAGCGGCTTATCCTTGCCAAGCACTTCCTTGCAGTATTTCGGGTCTTCCCAGGCCTTGAGCGTGGCGAGCACCTGCGCTGCAAAAGCCTCGTGAATTTCGTAGAAGTCGAAATCCTGCAATGTCAGGCCGGATTGATCGAGCAGCTTCGATACGGCGACCGTCGGCGCCATCAGCAAGCCCTGACCTTTGACGAAATCGAGCGCGGCATGCGCGCCGTAGGTCAGATAGGCCTGTGGGGTGAGGCCATGCTCCGCAGCCCATTCCTCGGACGCCAGCAGCACGGCGGAGGCGCCATCCGTCAGCGGCGTCGAGTTGGCGGCTGTCAGCGTGCCGCGCGCGGACTTCTCGAACGCCGTTTTGAGCGTGCCAATTTTATCGAGGTCGATATCCTCGCGCAGGTTGTTGTCACGGAATACGCCAGCGGTCGGCACAAGCATGTCGTCCATGAAGCCTTCGTTATAGGCTTTGGCCGCGTTTTTGTGGCTGTCATAGGCGAGTTTGTCCTGCTCGGCCCGAGGAATGTGGAACTCCTGCGCCATCAACTCGCAATGCTGGCCCATCGAGAGGCCGGTGCGTGGCTCGTTCACGCTTGGCGCGTTGGGCGTCAATTCAGCGGCTGAGAAGCCCTTGAAGAACGTGCTGACCTTTTCGCCGGTCGTGCGGGCGCGCGCGAGCTTTGCCAGCCGGTGGGAGAATTTGCGGCCAAACACGACCGGCGCGTCTGAAATCGTGTCCGAGCCGACGGCGATGGCGCTGTCGATCTGGCCGGTCGCGATTTTGGCGGCGCTGCCGAGGGCGGCCTGCAGGCTGGTTCCGCACGCCTGACTCAGCGTAATGCCGGGGGTGGACGGCGCGAGTTTGGTGCCGATGACAGACTCGCGCGGCAGGTTGAAATCCTTCGTGTGGGTGACGACGGCGCCTCCAACCACTTCGTCGATGTGCTCGCCCTCTAGGTGGAATTTCTCGACGAGACCGTTCAGCGCGGTAGTCATCAGGTCGAGGTTGCTCAACTCCTGATACGAGGTGTTCGAGCGCACGAAAGGCGTGCGTACGCCGCCGATGACCGCCACGCGCCGCAATTGATTATTCTGCATCTGTTTCTCCATGACCCTACGTCATCGCTGTTTTTTGTCATGCCCGCGAAGGCGGGCATCCAATCTTCTCACCCCAATCACTGGATCCCCGCCTTCGCGGGGATGACATCCATGTCCGGGGATGCCGACTCAATGTCGGGCTACATATCGGTTAAGCCGCCTGCTGCGTCGCATCCTGGCGCGGCTGCCCGAGCGATGCGCGATAATGCAGCGGGCCGCCGCGAAACGGCGCGAAGCCGGTGCCGAAAATGACGCCAGCATCGGCGTGGTCGGCGCTTTCGACGATGCCTTCCGCGACGCATTTCTCACATTCGTCGATCAGCGGCTTGACGAGTTCGCGGCCAAGCGCCTCCAGCTCAAGCGGATCGTAGTCACCCTCCGCCTTCTGCGGCTTCCCATCGACCCATTTGTAAAACCCTTCGCCGGACTTCTTGCCAAGCTTTCCGGCGGCGACAAGCTGCGCCAACTCGCTGTTATCCGCCGACCCGCTGCCGAGGATTTTCGCGACGCTTGCCGCCACGTCCAACCCGACGACATCAACCAACTCGACCGGCCCCATCGGCATGCCGAACTTGACCGCTGCGGCGTCGATCTTCTCGCGCGGCGTGCCTGCCGCCACCTTCTGCATCGCGCCGAACATATAGGGCGCGAGCACGCGGTTCACCATGAAGCCCGGCGCCGATTTGCAGATCAGCGGGAACTTGTCGATGGCGGTTACAAAGGCGCATCCCTTGGCGATTTCATCTTCGCTGGATTGCTCGCCGCGAATGACCTCGACCAACGGCAACTGAGGCACCGGATTAAAGAAATGCAGCCCGATCAAGCGCGAAGGGTCATTCATCACGACCGCAATCTGTTCGATCGGGATCGACGAGGTGTTGGTCGCGAGCACGGCGCCCGGCTTGGCTTTCGCCTCCAGCGTCTGGAAAAGCTTCTGCTTTGCTTCCAGATTTTCGTAGATCGCCTCGATGATCACGTCGGCGCGCGGCACGTGCAGGCCCTCGACATCGGCATACAGCCGCGCCATGGCGACCTCTACCTCGGCGGAGCCACGCATGCGCTTCTTGAAGAACGCTTTCGCGCGGCCAAGCGCCTTGTCCACCGCCTCTTTTGTCGTGTCCTGCAGGCTGACTTCCATGCCAGCCGCGACGCACACGGCAGCGATATCCCCGCCCATGGTGCCCGCGCCGACCACATGCACACGGCGCGGTTTCGGCATGCCTTTGGGCGCCTGCGCTTTCATCATCTCGGAAAGCTTGAAGACGCGGCGCAGGTTGCGCGACTGCTCGGACACCATCAGCGGCGCGAAATAGCGCGTTTCAGCGACGGCCATGCGGCGGGGGTCTCCGCCGAACTTCTCGAAAAGCTCGATGAGGCGGAACGGCGCCGGATAATGCTCCTCGCGCACCTTGGCGGCGGTTTCCTCGCGCATCTTTTTAACGAGATAGCTGCGCGCCGGACCGGTCGAGAGTTGGCGCTTCCACCACACCGGCTTGCCAACGCTCTTGCGCTTCTGCATGACGGCGCGGCGGGCCGCCCATTTCAACTCGTGACGGGTTGCGACCAACTGATCGACGAGACCAATCGCACGGGCTGCGGACGCGCGCAGAAGTCGGCCAGCCAGCATTGCCGGCATGGCGTCCATCGGGCCAGCCAGCTTCAGCATGCGAACCGTGCCGTGCAGGCCCGGAATGATGCCTAGTTTCACCTCAGGCAGGCCAACCCGGGTTCCGTCTTCCCGCGTTGCGATGCGATAATGGCAGGCCATCGCGAACTCAAAGCCGCCGCCGACGCAGAAGCCGTGGATCGCGGCAATGGCGGGCACGGACAGATTTTCGATCCGGTCGAAGAGGGCGGTGCCCTGCTTCACGACTGCCTCAACATCGGCCTCGCGCGTCAGGTTCTCAAACTCGCGAATATCCGCGCCAGCGATGAAACCGCTCTCTTTGCCGGACATGAAAACGAGGCCGCGAACCTCGCCGGTTTTGGACGCAGCTTCCACGGCGCTGACGATCTGCTCCATTTCAATCATCGTGCGCTCGCTGAGCGTGTTGGCGGTTTCGCCCTCCTGATCGAAGGTCGCCCAGGCGATATTTTCAAAGTCGATTTCAAAGCGCCAATGCTTCAGCGCGGATAGGTCGGCTGCCATGATGGTTTCCCCGGCTTTTTATCGTTACTCGGCGGCGTAGAAGTTTTCGTTGGCCGCCAATCCTTGCGATTGTGATTGAGACTGTGATTGAGATTGAAACGCGGCGCGGGAGTTATGGCCCAGACCTGCTTTCGGCGCGATTTCCTCCGGGTCGAAATGATCGACCGCGATGACCTTTGCGACCAGCGCTTCCGTATCGCGCAGCAGTTGAGCCTCCTGCGCGGTGATGACGCCCTTCTCGACCCCTTCCGCGAACCAGTCGTTGCCGAGGAAGCGCCGCACGGTTCCATCGCGGACGGCTTTCTCCAGCTTCCGGTCGGCTGGCTCGCTCTCGATCACCTTGGCGAGCGTAACTTCGAGCACGCCGGTCGGGTCGTTGGGGTCATGCGAAATGTAGATGTCGCGGGTCAGCCGGTCGCGAACCTCGCCGGGCTCCAGAACGAGCCGCACGATCGCTTTGCCTTCCGTGTCGGCGGATGGCGAGAAGCGCGAGCCGAACGGAAAGATGCACAGGCCGAGCAGCGGGCGAATGGCGCGCGTCGGATGGTTGTCGATCGCCGCCCGCAATGCCGCATAGAAACGGTGCAGGCAGTTTTGGGCGCAGTAATCGAGGATCGGCTGGTCAGCGGCTAGCTGCCCGTCATCCTCGAAGCGCTTGAGCAGGCACGAGAGCAGGTAAAGCTCGCTCAACGCGTCGGCGAGGCGGCCGGTCGTGCGCTGGCGGATCTTGAGGCCGCCGCCCAGCGTCGCGACGGTCATGTCGGCCGCAAGCGCGAAGTTTTTAGAGGCGCGGTGAAGCTGGCGATACCAATGGCCGTTGGGCGAGCCGGTCGGCGGCGACGCGAACAGGCCGCCAGTCATGTTGTGGAACGCGGCGCCGAAAATGTTCGAGACCGCGAAGCCGACATGGCCCTCGAATGCCTTTTCGAACAGCTTTAAGCCCTCGTTGCGATCCGGATGCTGCGCGGCCTCGACCTCCTTATAGAGCCATGGATGCGCTCGCAGCGCCCCTTGCGCGAAGGTGATCAGGTTGCGCGTCAGGATGTTCGCGCCCTCGACCGTAATGCCAATGGGCACCATCTGGTAAGCGGATTGCAGATAATTCGATGGCCCGTCGCAGATCGCCTTGCCGGCTGCGATATCCATCGCGTCGTTGACGGCGGTGCGCAGACGCTCTGTCGACTGATATTTCATGAGCGCGGAGATAACCGCCGGTTTCTCGCCAGCCGACACCATCGACGACGTGACGGAGCGTGCGGCCTCCAGCGTGTAAGCGGTCTCCACGAGGCGCGCCATAGGCTCCTCGATGCCCTCCATGCGACCCACGGGCAGGCTGAACTGCTTGCGTATCCGGCCATAAGCGGTGGTGACGCGAAGCATCATCTTTGCGCCCGCAGTGGCCGATGCGGGCAGCGAGATTGCGCGACCGGCGGCTAGGCAGCTCATCAACATGCGCCAGCCCTGGCCGACATACTGCTGCCCGCCGATCACCCAATCGAGCGGCACGAAGACATTCTCGCCCCAGGTCGGGCCGTTCGGGAAGGCATTGCCGCATGGCAGATGGCGGCGACCGATATTCACGCCCGGATGTTCGGCGGGCACCAGCGCCAGCGTGATGCCGATATCCTCGCCCTTGCCGAGCAAATTCTGTGGGTCGAACAGGCGGAAGGCGAGGCCCAGCAAGGTGGCTTTCGGCGCGAGCGTGATATAGCGCTTATCCCAACTCAGCGAGATGCCGATTACCTCGCGGCCGTCGTGCATGCCTTTCGTGACGGTGCCGATGTCGCGCATGGAGGCGGCGTCAGAACCCGCGAAGGGGCTTGTCAGCGCGAAGCAGGGAATATCCTGCCCTTTCGCCAACCGCGGCAGATAATGCTCCTTCTGCTCGTCAGTGCCGAATTTCTCGATCAGTTCGCCCGGTCCGAGCGAGTTCGGCACCATCACGACGGTCACCGCGTCGGGCGAGCGCGATGACACCTTGCCGAGAATGATGGACTGCGCCTGCGCGGAGAAGCCGAGGCCGCCGTGCTCCTTGGAAATGAGCATGCCGAGAAAACCGTTTGAGGTCACGAAATCCCAAACCTCCTGCGGCACCTCGCGCTGGTCATGGCGGATATTCCAGTCGTTCAGCATTTTGCAAAGCTGCTCCGTCGGCCCGTCGATGAAGCGGCGTTCTTCCTCAGTCAGCGTGATGGGGGCGACGGCCTTGAGTTTGGCCCAGTCCGGCTCGCCGGAAAACAGCTCGGCGTCGAAGCCGACCGTGCCAGCCTCGAGCGCTTCTTTCTCGGTGTTTGAAACGGGGGGAAGGATTTTTTTCACAACGCCGAATGCGGGCGCAGTGACAACCGCTTGCCGGATCGGGCGGAACGAGATGAGGCCAAGGAGGATCGCGGGCAGCCAGGCGATGATCTCAAGCGTGCCAAATTGCGGCAGCGTCAATCGGCCAAAAGGTGCGCCCATCTGAATGAGCAGCGTCACGACCGCCACAAAGATCGCCCAGGCGCCAACCGGAGAGCGCCGCATTCCCAAGGCAAACATCGCCACGATGCAGGCGAGTAAAAAGATAATGGCCGCCATTGCCGTTCCTCCTATGCGCCGATCTCAGACATCGGCTTATACGTCTGAAGTTAGGACGCTTTGATGTCAATGCTACCGCCTACAGTGCACAAATCGCGGCGGCGAACGCTCACTCTCTTTAGATAAATTTAACAGGACAATAACATAGACAAAAAAGTCTTGCGATCCTAGAGATAGGAAATGACGATGGAATTTCCAGCTTCCTTCGGCATCCACCTGCTAACGCGCCTGTTGTTTATGCACCGTGCCCTAACATAGTCGTTGTCCTTCCGCCCATGGTTTTGCTAATCATTTCAACTAGCAACGCATCGGCGCTCTCAGCCGCGCATACCGGAGACAGTTGAGCCGGATGGAATACTTCCTCCAACAGCTTATTAACGGCGTCACGCTCGGGTCCATCTATGGCTTGATAGCGATCGGCTATACGATGGTGTACGGCATCGTCGGGATGATCAATTTCGCTCACGGCGACATCTTCATGATAGGCGCGTTCATCGCTCTGGCGGCGATCATCGGGCTGGCCTCGATCGGATTTTCCTACATTCCCCTGGCGCTCGTCGCCGTGCTGCTGATCTCGATGATGGTTGCAGCGATGTGGGGATGGACGCTGGAGCGTATCGCCTACCGGCCGTTGCGATCCTCATTCAGGCTCGCGCCGCTGATCACTGCGATCGGCGCCTCGATCGTGCTACAGAACTTCGTCCAGCTCACACAGTCCGCGCGCGTCAAGCCGCTGCCTCCGATCGTGACCGGCGGCTACACGCTTCTCGATGGCAACGGGTTCTCCGTCAATATTAGCAACGCGCAAGTGATGATCATCCTCACGACGGTCGTGCTGATGACGGTGTTCTCGCTCATCATCGCGAAAACGCCGCTCGGGCGGGCGCAGCGCGCGTGCGAGCAGGACCGGCTGATGGCCTCGCTGTCGGGCGTCAACGTCAACCGCACGATTTCGCTAACCTTCGTCATGGGCGCGGCGCTCGCGGCGGTCGCTGGCTGCATGTATCTGGTCTATTACGGCGTTATCGACTTCTTCATTGGCTTCATCGCGGGCATCAAGGCGTTC
>JBGSLP010000235.1:0-7128 GCA_041740655.1 Alphaproteobacteria bacterium | reverse complement strand
GCGCGGC
Organism: Alphaproteobacteria bacterium; assembly: GCA_041740655.1. Lineage (GTDB taxonomy): Bacteria > Pseudomonadota > Alphaproteobacteria > Rhizobiales > Rhodomicrobiaceae > JAWXCE01. Next base: position 7,121 of record JBGSLP010000235.1, on the reverse strand, counting down.
GGCGTCGAGCGCGGGCTGGCAAGGCCGGAGCCGCGCGAGCGCATCCTAGTCGCCTTTTCCGCCCGTCACGGAACGGTGGCGCAGGATGGCGTCGCTGGCGGCCTCAGCCCGTTTGCAACGGCGCTTATCGAGCACCTGCCGACGCCGGGCGAGGAAATCCGGTTCATCATGGGCCGTGTGGAGGACGCCGTGATCAAGTCGACCGGGGGCGCGCAGCAGCCATTTACCTATGGATCGCTTGGCGGCGAGAAGGTCTATCTAACGCCGCCGCAAACCGGCGAAAAGCCGGCGGCCGCCGCGCCGCAGTCCTCCCCGCCACAATCCGATGTGAGCGCGGCAGAGCGAGCCTGGCAGGCGATCAATCCGGAGAACAAGGAGCAGTTGCTGGCCATCCAGCGCCGCTTCCCGGATACCTTTTATGCCGACGTCGCCAAATCACGCCTTCAGGAGATAGAGCGGCGCGAGGCGGCGGCACGTCTGGAAACGCTGAAGCCGCAGGTCCAGCCGCCGTCCAATCAATCGGGCTTCAACCTGCCGCGACCCAGCGCGCCCGAGCCGAAGCAATATCACTATGTCTGGGATACGCGCCCGCCGGATGATTACCTCGCGCTGCGTTCGGAGCCGACCGCGCGTAGCGGCTTCCGCATTCGAAAAATGCCCAACGGAACAATGCTGGACGTTTTCGAGAAGCGATCCGATGGCTGGTGGCGGGTCAAGGATCTTGACTCGGGTGAGGTGGGCTGGGCGAAATTTCGTGATGACCGTGATCGGAGCCGTGTGTGGATTTACTGCTGCCGAAGCCGCTGAGGGTCACAGCCGTTTTACTGATCCTTGGCAGCATTCCAGCTCACGCCGAACCCGTTCGCGTGTCCGATGCGACCAAGCAACTGATCCTGGTGACGCCCGCAAAGCTTGATGCGCCGTCCGCTCGCATGCGCCTTTACGAGCGTGCCGATGCGAAAGCGGAGTGGACGCAGGCTGGCCCGACGTCGCCGGTGGTGGGAGGCGTTAAAGGATTCGCCTGGGGGTGGGATCAAAAACCGACGCCGCAGGAGCAGAAAGCGCCGTCGCGCAAGGTCGAGGGCGATAATCGCACGCCGATGGGCGTTTTCCCAATTGGCCACGCATTCGGCTTTGCGGCAGCGCAAAGGCCCGATTATTTGCATTTAACAGCGGGCAAGACGTTCTGCGTTGACGATGTCGCCTCGCCGCAATACGGCCGGATCGTCGCCCGCGCCAGATTGCCCAAGGGTACGAGCGGCGAGGATATGGCGACGATCCCCTTTTACCGCTCCGGATTTCTGGTCGATTTCCCTCCGAATGCGGAGCGACGGGGCGGCTCGTGCATATTCCTGCATTTATGGCGGGAGCCGAACAGCGGCACGGCGGGGTGCGTCGCGATGGACGCGCCAGCCATGAAGGCTCTGCATGACTGGGTGAAGCCCGGCGCAGTTATCGCCATTCTGCCCGGCGATCCGTCGGAGATGATCGCGATGCTGCGTTAGGCGACCAGTTCGCGCTTTTCGAGGATGGCTCCGCCAGACCCCAGCCGATAAACCAGCGGCGCACCCGTCGCGATATTGACCTGCAAAATCTCCTCGGGCGTCAACTGCTCCAACTCCATCAGCAAAGCGCGCAGCGAATTGCCGTGGGCGGCGACGATGATGCTTTTGCCCGCATCCAGTTGCGGCTTGATGTGAGCGTCGAAATACGGGAGAACGCGCGCGGCGGTGCCCTTCAGGCTCTCGCCGCCGGGCGGGGGAATATCGAACGAACGACGCCAGACGAGAACCTGCTCCTCGCCCCAACGCTCGCGCGCGTCGTCCTTGTTGAGGCCCGTGAGTTCGCCGTAATCGCGCTCATTCAGCGCCTCGTCGCGGATAGTTTGCAGGTCCGCCTGACCGAGTTCGGAGAGAATGATCTCCAGCGTGCGGTTTGCGCGCTTCAGCAGGCTTGTGTATGCAATGTCGAATTTCATGCCCTGCGCGTGCATCAGCCGCCCGGCTCGATGGGCCTCGGCGACGCCCTGCTCGGTGAGGTCGACGTCCTTCCAGCCCGTGAACAGATTGAGCTTGTTCCACTCACTTTCGCCGTGCCGAACGAGAACCAGTGTCGAATCCATGTCGCAAACTCTTTCGCAGAAAAACGATGCGATGCTTATAGCCGCAAAATACTCGCCCCGCATAGTCGCTCCGTCTCGCAATATTGCTCTTGCGCGCGAATAGGTTACATAGCTAACCCAACGCGGAAGGCTGGGAGAAACGATGATGGACAGGGTGTTGACGCCGGACTTGTGCGTGATCGGAGGCGGTTCGGGCGGATTGAGCGTCGCGGCGGGCGCAGCCCAGCTGGGCGCATCGGTGGTGCTCATCGAGAAGCACAAGATGGGCGGCGATTGCCTGAATTACGGCTGCGTCCCGTCGAAATCTCTGCTGGCGGCGGCGAAGCGGGCGCAGGCGATGCGCGACGCGGGGCCGTTCGGCATCAAGCCTGTCGAACCCGGCATCGACCACCGCCTCGTCAACGATCACGTGAAATCCGTCATCGCCGCGATTGCGCCGAACGATTCCATCGAGCGATTTACTGGCCTTGGCGTACAGGTGATTACGGGGTCAGCCTCGTTCAAAGATAAAACGACAGTCACCGTGAATGACGTGTCTATAAAGGCTCGGCGGTTTGTTATCGCGACCGGCTCCTCACCTTCCATCCCGCCAATCCCGGGGATAGACAAGGTTGCCTATTTCACCAACGAAACGATTTTTGACGTGAAATACCGCATCGCGCATCTGATCATTATTGGCGGCGGGCCTATCGGATTGGAACTGGCGCAGGCGCACCGGCGTTTGGGCAGCGAAGTTACAGTTCTTGAGGCAGAGGCGCCGTTGTCGCGTGACGATGCCGAATTGTCGGCTGTCGTAGTTCAGCGGTTGCGTGCTGAGGGCGTCAGAATATTAGATAACGCGCGTCTGGAGCGCCTTGAGCCGTTCGGGCAGAACGTTCAGGCTGTGTTCAACAAGGATGGGCGAGCTTACTCGATCGACGGAACGCATCTGCTGGTGGCGACGGGGAGAAGGCCGAATGTGGACGGACTCAATCTGGAAGCGGCGGGCGTAAGGTTTGACCGGGGCGGGATCGCAGTCAACGGCGGACTCAAAACCGCAAACAAACGCATCTACGCCATCGGCGATGTCGCGGGAGGCCCACAATTCACTCACGTCGCTGGCTATCACGCCAGCATAGTCGTCAAAAACGCACTGTTTCGTATTCCCTCGCGCGCCGATCATTCGGGCATTCCGCGCGTCACTTTCACCGAGCCTGAACTGGCGCAGGTTGGACTGACCGAAGATGAGGCGCGGAAAAAGCACGGGGCGCGCATGCGGGTTCTACGCTGGCCGCTACACGAAAACGATCGCGCACAAGCTGAGCGAACGACGGAAGGTTTTGTGAAGGTGATAGTCAGTAACAGCGGCCGTATTCTCGGGGCGGGCTCGGTTGGCGCCCATGCCGGGGAGACTATCCAGTTGTGGAGTTTGGCGATGCAGGGGAAAATCAACATCCGGGCGATGGCGAGTTATATCGCGCCATATCCGACCCTTGCAGAAATCAATAAACGCGCGGCCGTGACTTATTTTTTACCCAGCTTAACCAATCCTCTAATTCGCCGTGTTATAGGATTACTGGCGCGCCTCGGATAAGGGGCGAGGCCCGGACCTGTTCAATTGAGAGTTGTGTGTGACGATCCTTGAGAGCCAGGAAACATCGGAGCAGAGCAGCGTCGGCGGCTTGACCAAAGCTTGGCGCTCGCTTTCGCGACTCAGTCTCTCGACCAAGCTTCTGATGCTGACAATCGCGTTCGTCATGCTCGCCGAGGTGCTGATCTTCGCGCCATCCGTTGCCAACTACCGCAAGAACTGGCTTCTGGATCGGCTTACAGCCGCGCAGATTGCATCGCTGGCCCTCGAAGCCGCGCCTGATTACACCCTGCCTGAAAAGCTTCGGAAAGAACTGCTAGAAACTGCCGGAGTTCGCGCGGTGGCCTTGCGACGCAATGAATCCCGCCAACTCGTTCTCCAGATGGAGGATTCGCGCGAAATCGACACGACATATGACTTGAGGGAAGCGAACTGGTTCTCGCTTCTCACCGATGGTCTTTATGTGTTTTTTGCGCCCGAAGGCCGGATGATACGGATCATCGGCGAGCCGGAAATCAGCGCAGGCAACCTCATCGAAATTGTGATGGACGAGCGTCCGCTGCAGGTCGCCCTTTTCAAATTTGCGTGGAATATCTTCCTGCTATCGCTGCTGATTTCGCTTATTACGGCTGGGCTGGTTTATCTCAGCCTCAATGCCCTGCTCGTGCGCCCCATATCGAGGCTCACTTGGAATATGGTACGATTCCGCGAAAATCCGGAGGATCGCAGCCGCGTCATCATTCCGTCCACTCGCAGGGATGAGGTGGGGATGGCGGAAAAAGAGCTGGCCGACATGCAGACGGACCTCGCCGATATGCTGCAGCAGAAGAGCCGTCTTGCTGCGCTCGGTCTGGCGGTGAGCAAAATCAACCACGACCTGCGCAATATCCTCGCAACCGCGCAACTCTTGTCCGACCGCATGGTCGTCTCGTCCGACCCAATCGTGCAGCGTGTCGCGCCGAAGCTGATCGTGTCTCTCGACCGGGCCATTCAGCTTTGTACGGAAACCTTGCGGTTCGGGAAGACCAGCGAGCGTCCACCCAAACGGATTCCATTCGTTCTCGCGCCTCTCGTCGACGAGGCGGCCGACAGCGTCGGGCTGCTGGAGCATAGCCAGATACAATGGCGACTCGATGTTGCGCCGGATCTGGTCATCGACGCGGATCGCGATCAGCTATTCCGCGTTTTCAGTAATTTGTTGAGGAACGCTACGCAAATCCTTGAAAAAGAGCCAGTAAACGGCGCACCGCATCAGATTGCGGTGACCGCTGCGCGACAGGATGGAGGCGTGTCCGTCACCGTCAGCGATAACGGACCCGGAGTGCCTGCGCGCGTGCGCGAGCGCCTTTTCGAGCCGTTCACAAGCTCTACCCGCGATGGCGGAACGGGGCTTGGCCTTGCCATTTCCGCTGAAATCGCCCGAGCGCACGGAGGAAATCTCTCGCTGCTGAACGCCGAACGCGGCGCCAGCTTCCGGCTCGAAATTCCCGACAGCAGGCTGGAAGACCGCCCTTATCAGCGGAAACGCGACAAGAGCAAATCCGGTAACGGTTCAGGAATTCGCCCGCAGTAGCGCTTGCTATGGATGCGCAGACCGGATACATATGCCATGCGACTTCGTGGCCTGTTATCTCCAGGCTTCATATACGAAGCGTAATCAGGACCGATAGCTCAGCTGGATAGAGCATCAGACTACGAATCTGAGGGTCGGGAGTTCGAATCTTCCTCGGTCCGCCACTCATTTCAAGGACTTACGCTTGTAGTCCTCCTCGCCCAAAACAGCTTAGGCTAACACAGGGCTAACATTCCCGCCTAAGCCGACGTGGATGGTATCCGGCTATATCCCCGGCCTTCTAACAAGTGCCCGCATGTCGGCATGTAAAGAAACCAACATGAGGGCATGCTCCCATCATGAGGGTTCGGACGTACTCAGCCACCTGAGTTGCGCAGGCTCGCGGTGCCCGGCCTGCCAGACCGCCCAGCAATAGCGCTGGCGTTTGAGGCTGGCGGTGGCCTTTGACGGGTCGCCTTCCGGCCAGCAGTGGCACTCGTCGAGGCAATAGATGACCTTGGGCGGCGCGCCCGTGAACAGGGTATGCCGCATGGGATGGCATAGGCTGTCGATGGAAAGTAGCATCGCGACCTTACCGCCGGTGTTCCGCGTAAGCTTCAAGGCGTGCCGCACAAAGGCATCGGCCAGACCCCGGCCATAAGGCGGATTGGTGACGATGTGTTTGGCGAGCGGCCTGGTCTCGGCCAGGAAGTCGCGACCGCCGGCACCGTAGCCATAACTCACCAAGTCGGTGGAGATCACCTGATATCCGGTGGCTTCCAGCACCTTGGAAATGTGGCCCTGGCCGCAGGCCGGCTCCCAGATCGGGCCGTCGAAGTCTTCTGCGCCAAGCAAAGCCCTCGTGGCCGCAGGTGGCGTCGGGTAAAACTCGTAAGGCGCTCGATTGGGATGGATGCGGTTCCCATGGCGGAAGGCCCGGGCGGTGTCGCCGATGAGGCGCTTTACCGCCAGATCACGGGGATGGACGAGCAACTGGCTCATTGGGGGTGGCTTTCATTGTCGATGGTTATTTTGACGGCCGGCGCCAGAGGTTCGGCGGACCCGTGTTGTTCGGCCTTCCAGTGGCCGATAGCGGTCGCGGTAAGCTGGAGGTAGTCCAGCCCCAGCCAGTCCGCGAAATGCCCGAGATTGGTGATGAGGTCGATGATGGCCTCCTCATAGTCCGGTATTTTCCTGTCATCCAGGGTCACCGCAAGCGCCTGTTCGGCCACGCGGGCGCGAAGTTTGTTGGTCCGGCTCATGACAGCACCTCCTGCCGGAGCATTTCGGTGACGCTGTACTCACGGGCGCAGTCGACGATGTGCGAGGCTCGGTCGGTCTCCGCCATGGCAGACACTGTCTCCAAAGCAATGTTTTCGGCTTGGTGATCGTCCTCGGCGGCAATGTCGACCTCGTAGGTGATGGTCTCTGAGAATCGGACCCGGTAGGGCTTGAGGTTAGGCATCGGTGTCGCTTTCTTCGTCGTTCCAGCTGTGGATGTGCCACCAAGCGTCATCGGCGGGGTTTTGGGCGAGCCAGGCATCGAGTTTGGCGTCTAGCATCGGATCGGTGTCGCAAAAGGGGCTCATTGGGCACCCCCGGCGTCTGCCTGTTTCTCGGTGGCGATGCGGATCACGATGCGGCCGTTACTGTTCGCCGGTATCAGATCGAGGGCGAGGTTGAGGCCCTTGTTGTCCTCGTGCAGCCAGGCCGCGCCGATTCTGGTCCAGTAGCCTTTGTCCTTGCCGCGCACGTGATAGACCGCGTGCGTCGGTTTGGTGGATGATTTGTCGTTTGTCATGGGAGTGTCCCCTGTTTCGGTTGAAGGCTGCGCCTATCGCGGCCTGTCGGGGTCTTTACCGCCCGCCGGGTTAGGA
>JBGSLP010000234.1:0-5791 GCA_041740655.1 Alphaproteobacteria bacterium | reverse complement strand
ATATGCGCCGCATCTTCGCCTATGCCGGCACCTATTCGCTGGAGCGCGAGATGCAAAAAGTCGCCGTCGCCAACATCGCCATCGGAGATGTGTTCATTCAGGGCGGCTTTCCGGGACACGCGGTGCTCGTTGTCGATATGGTCGAGAATGCAGCCACGGGCGAGAAACGGTTTCTGCTCATGCAAAGTTATATGCCCGCGCAGGACATGCATATTCTGAAAAACCCGCGCGCGTTGGATGGTTCGCCATGGTACGCGGCGACGATCGGACCTCAACTCGTCACGCCGGAGTGGATTTTCAAGGCTGGAGACCTCCGGCGCTTCAAAAACTGACGCTGGAATGCCGCCTTGCGAAAACGGTCGCACATTGTTATTCGTATGGATCGCAAGCATTACGAAGCCGCGCCTGCTGGGGGATAGTTTAGTGGTAGAACCACGGACTCTGACTCCGTTAGCCTAGGTTCGAATCCTAGTCCCCCAGCCAAATCTCAAATTCAGCGATTTAACACTCTTATTTGCATAAACCTAGATTGCTTTTGCGCGAGCAGAGTTATCGAGCGCGACCTTTCGGTTAATCTTCGCAGCCATCGCGCGAACGGCGCGGCGCTCGTCCTCCAGTGTGAGCGCGGCCTCCGCCCGTTCGAGCGCGGTGGCGGAATGGCGCTTTATAGCCGCGTCGAACGCATTGCGGTCGGTTGCCGAGAGGGCGATGAACGCCTTTTGCAATCGAAGCTGAATTTCAATCATCCCTGCGCCATCGCGTGCGATAGGCGCGAAGATATCGTCGAGCATATCCTCGATTTCGACTGCGGGAACATGAACATGGGGACACTCGATCTCGGCATTTTCCGAGGAGTCGAAGCGCGCCCATTTCGCCAGCAAGCGCACGCCGCGCCCGATTATATCAATCGCCGTGCCCGGATCGTTGACGGCCGGTGACAGCGCCCGCGACGCGATCTCGGCCAGTACGCAAAAGCCGAAACGCGGGTCCTGATCGAACGTCCGCTCCGCGCCAACCGTGAAGGCTTCCGCAACCTTTTTGTGAACGTCGTGATTTTCCGGGCCGGAGATCATCGCAACAGGCCGGGCCGGATCGGCGAAGACGCCGGGCAATGCGGTGACGAAAACCGCGCATTTGGCGGCCTTCGCGCAGTCCTCGATCGCTGCCATATCGACGTGCTGAACATACCCAATCGACTGGCTGAAAACCGGCCGCGCATTCGTTGGGGGCGGGCCGACCAATTGCCGACCGCCAAGATAGGGATGCAAAAGGCGCGTCTCCATGGCCTCCCAGGTTGCCTCTTCGACTGTCTGGATTGTATTGCCAAGCCGCCCAAACCGCGCGAGGTAGTCGATCCAGCGAAGGATCGCAATCGCGATCACCACGATCAGCCCGACCGTCACCACGAGGAGTATCGCGCGCCCCTGCGAGCCGTACAGCCCAGTGCTTAAGGCAATGATCCCGACGAGGCTGAAAAGAAATGAGCCGATGAAGGTGCCAAGCACGTTCTTGCTGGTGTTATCCTCCATAAGCAGCTTCGTTGCGCGGGGCGTCACGTTGGTGGTCGCAGCGTTAAAGGCGGCAACCATCGTGCTGACGGAAAAAACCGTCACCGCGAGCATGCTCGACGCCAGCACGTTGAGGATGCCATCAATCGCCTGCGCTCCGATCTTGATCGTCCAGGCGTCCGGAACATAGGGCGCGAATATAATGCCGGCTGCGGCGGTGCAGACGCCAATCAGCGCTATGGCGCTGACCCGCAGCCATAGTTGCCGCGCGAACAAAGTCAGCACCCATTCCCAGCGTGACATCATTCCGCCGCCCTCCGTTTCATCAGCGCTGGAGCCGGGAGGCCAGAATAAAAGAGGAATACAAAACCAATCATTTTATACCGACTCCGCAAAACACCCGTTCATCGCCTGCTACGAGGCAAACGCTGTCATCGAAGCGTTAGTTGCTTCGGGCATCCCCTTCCGTGTTTTCTGGCTTAAGCAGAAGATGTTCCTCATATTCACTTCATGAGACCGACCAATTTCTCCCTATTTTACCGTCACTTATGCACATGCAACTTCTGGTTAGTTGTATGCCGCGACTCCAAAGTAGAAATTTTTTCATAATGTGAATTTAGGAATAAAGAATTTTATTTGTACACGGTTTTCGGGTTAGGTGCGTTTTATGCAGCTTGCGCGTGTCGCCTCACCGCCCAATGGCGCTATTGGCGACGCTAACTCCTCATCCGCTAATGCTCGTCGCGCCGCATTGCTCGATGGCGTTGCGGCGCAACGGGCATGGGCCGGAATGGGCGCTCCCGCCCAGTCGACCTTTTAAGCGCCGGTATTTAACATGTATGGCGATGCCCGCGACACAGCATTGACACTGGACGCCGCCAGCGCTGAAAGCCTGCATGCGGCGACAGCCATCGCGCGGCGGGCATATCGTTTCGATGTGCCCGATGACGAGGGCTTCGATCCATACATAGTTCTTGGCCTGAAACGGAACGCAAGCCGGTCCGACATCCGCGCGGCCTATCTCGTTTTCGCAAAGGAACTGCACCCGGATCGCCGCGCCAATGATCCGGAGGCTGAAAAGCGCTTCAAGGCGATAAACTACGCTTACCACGCGCTTCTGCTGTCCAAAAAGCAGGAGATGGAGGAGCGCTGGCGGCTATCGTCCTATCCGACGCTTATGGCCCTCGCCGCATTCCTCATTCCCTGCGCGTGTTTTGGTCTTTACGTGCTGCTTTACCTGCCGGACAGCCCGATGCAATCCGCGCAGCGGGTCATCGTGATCAACGCCAGCCAGAGGATTGATCCCCGTGTGGAGACAACCGGCTCGCTCCCAAGCGCCTCGAATACGGCGAGCCTTCAGACGGCGTCGCTCGAGGTTGGGCCTGACAATCCAACAGACTATAAGGCCTCCGATGACACAGCCCCGATCATTGATCGCGACGTATTTCTGAAACCCCAACCGGAGGAAACTGACAGCCTCTTCCTTTCGTCGCTCCAACAGCAACAGGATTTGCTGGTTCTGCATGATTACCTCAAGCTCGATCCAAGAGGGCAGCAAGCTGCGAAAGTGCGCGAACATCTGCGCCACCTCATACTGAGCAGTCGGGACCGCAAGCAGCTTGCCGCACTGATCGACGTGGTCACTCAGGACGATCATATCGAGGCGGCTCTAGCGCTCGGACGACTGAAAAAGCTCGCGGAGGAAGAGATCAACGCCACCGACACCATGCGGTGGGTCGCAGCGATGCGCGCCAAGACCAAAACGGCTTACGAAACCTATCTGCGCGGCTATCCGAAGGGACGCTTCTCGGCTGAGGCGCGAACCCGGCTTGCCGCCATTTCGGCCTCGAAAGCGATTGAGGATCAGGCCGTGAAAACCACCAAGGACAACGACGCGTGGAAGAAAGCGCGCGCGCAGAACACAAAAGCTTCTTACGGCGCTTACATATCCGCACATCCGAATGGCCGGTTCGCTAGTCAGGCCAACCGGAAACTGGCGACGATCGATGCGGTCTCGAGGACTTCAAGCGCGCGGCCCATGCCGACGGCGGCCAGACCTCAGCCGCGGCGGGAAACACGAAACTCTACGCCTGGCCCCGGCGTTGACGATCTCCTCGACCAGCGCATGCGCTAGCCAGGAAGGATGCTGCCGCGCGCACGCGTTATCTTGCCGCTTCAGCGCTCTCTAGGGCAGGCATGAGTAGGTGCTCGTCGTTATTCACTTACTCTCGAAGCCACGTGCTGAACGCCCCGCGTTCATATGATCGAACACCGTGGAGGCTTTAGTCTCGACGCTGCAGTGAGACGCCGAAGGTGAGCGGTTCCTGAACCTTGGGGCTGAGGTAAGAAGTTCACCGTCAAGGGTTGGTTCTTGCCGGGCTGCTTCGGGCTGGCCCTCGCTGCCAGTATTGACGGACGACTAATACTCCCCTCCGGCGACATAACGCCAAACCTTTTTACTTCCGGCCCGCCCACGTGGAGGTTTATGGCCGTCTCCCCCAATACTGAGAGCTGTTTACACAAAGGCAAAAACAGCCCCTGCATACAAAATTATAATTTAATTATGCCCCTTTGATCGCAATATAAACTGGCTTTGTCGGTGTGTGCATAGGTCTATATGACTTGTTTTTATATGTGTCTAAACGGACACTTTAGTAACTTTAGAAAAATTATATTAAAATTAGCGTATAACGAACCTATGAACTGCTGTATGAGGTTAATTAAGATTTCTTTTTGAAGGAATTCGTGATGCGTATGATTATCTTCAATTTCTCATATACATATTTTTTTTCTATTGTTCTTTTTTTCGGGTTCTTTGTGCGAGACGCAGTTCATAACTTAGCCCTCGCCGATAACAGCGTGGAAGTCGAAGTTGCCGGTTCAATAAAGACCTTCTGCGCAAATACTATCTTGAATTTGCCCCTTAAAATAGGGGACATCACAAAATCAGGTGTTTCTACAGTCGCATTTACAGTCAATTGCAATACACCATTCGAGTATTCCATCGAGTCCGCGCATGGGGCGATGCGTCTGGCTGGCTCAACTGCTGGTACGGAACAGCAAAACGAAATTCCCTATAATGTGCGTGTGCGAATCCCGCTGACATACGGCGGTGAGATCGACGACAGCTGTAGTAGCGCGGCGATACGCGCTGGAGCTATCACCTGCAGCTTCACAGATTCTGGCGGTAAAATCGTAGTCGAACAGCGCGCCGAGGCGTATGTAAGTTGGACAGCGCCGACACGAGTAATGCCAACAGGCAATTACGAAGATCAACTGATTATATTATTCAGTTCTAAAATATAAATTATATATATCCGCAATTAGGCAATTTGAGTGCCCTTTGTAACAGTAAATAGAGAGAAAAGTCGTGAAGATAAAAATAACGATGATAGCGATCATTTCCATTGTCGGATTTTCAGCGAATTCGCTCGCTCAACAGGTAAATTCTGTTATCAACTTAAGCGCAACGATAACTCCAGAGTGTAGACTCACAACGGCTTCTGTTCACACAAACAATAGCTTGAACTTGACCGCCTCTACAGATTTATCAAATGGATCAAATGTCACTTTCACTAACGCTCGTGCAGATTTCAATCAGTCAAAGCAGATAATACTTCAGTATGGAACAACACCGACCGCTTTATGCAAGTATGAAATCGAAACCGAAAAAGGCGGCATGACGGACGGCGGCACTAACGGGAATAACTGGCGAGATTACACTGTTCAATTAATTAATGGGTCAGAAAGCGAAACGCTAACCACAAATTCTGGTCAGAATGCTTTCAGTAAAATTGTTCACGACGAAACATTGACTGCACAAACTGACGAAATAAAAGTTAAAATTACGTTTCCGACTTTATCTGGTTTTACTCCTAATGTTGGAACGTACTCTGACAAGCTTACTCTCCGCGTCTTCACAAACTGATGAAATTGGGCTGGGGTCAACCCAGCCCCCTTAATCTCCATTTTTTTAGAGTTAAGTGGGAGGACATTATGGTTTCTGCATTTCCAATAAAGCTTAACTTCATTGCTTTATGCGTTTTTTTTTCTCTACAAGCGCCCGCTAACGCGATCAACGTGCAGCCGCTGGTGCTCGACATGGTCTCCATCGGGGCCAACGCGCGGGGAGCGATTCAGGTCGTCAACGATGGCGCGGCCCCACTGCCGGTCGAGTTGGTGATCAACCGGCTGGAAATCGACGAGGCGGGCAAGCTGTCCGAGAAAGCGGCGGGGGATGAGTTTCTCGTATTCCCGCCGCAAGCCATCGTGCCGCCCGGCGC
>JBGSLP010000233.1:0-3075 GCA_041740655.1 Alphaproteobacteria bacterium | reverse complement strand
GGCGTGCAGGTGGTCGCGTTGGTGCCCGTCGCCGGGCCGGTGCCGCCGCCGAGCATGGAGGTGACGCCGGACATCAGCGCCTCCTCGATCTGCTGCGGGCAGATGAAATGGATGTGGCTGTCGAACCCGCCGGCGGTGATGATTTTGCCTTCGCCGGCGATGACCTCGGTGCCCGGGCCGACGATGATGGTCACATTCGGCTGGATATCCGGGTTGCCCGCCTTGCCGATGGCCGCGATGCGCCCGCCACGCAAGCCAATATCGGCCTTTACGATGCCCCAGTGATCGACGATCAGCGCGTTGGTGATAACGGTGTCGACCGCGCCCTCGGCCCGCGTGCGCTGGCTCTGCCCCATGCCGTCGCGGATGACCTTGCCGCCGCCGAACTTGACCTCCTCGCCATAGGTGGTGAAGTCGCGCTCGACCTGGATGAAAAGCTCGGTATCCGCAAGCCGCACCTTGTCGCCGGTGGTGGGGCCGAACATGTCGGCGTAGGCGCTGCGGGAGATTTTAGCTGGCATAAAGGCTCACCTTGCGATCACGATCTGCGCCACGCGGCGGTCTGAAACTTCTCCGGCAATTCGCCGAAAGCGGTATCCTGAGGGCCCGCCGCATCGGTTTTGTCGAACCACTCGTCGCGCCCGCTTTCGGGCAGCTTTTCGCCGCAGAACGGGCAGTTGGAGACGAGCAGGTAGGAGAGTCCGCCGTCGCGGATGGGAATACCGTATTCCTCGAACGGCTCATGATAAACAAGCACCGTGTCGGGGCAATCGAACGGATCGGCGTGCTGGTCGCAGGAAAAGGCGAGGGCGGCGGCCATTTCCGAGCAGCAGTGCTGCGCGCTGGCGCTGGGCGCCTGCCACTCGAAATCGAGCGGCATCCAAAGCACGCGCCGCTTGGGAAACAGCCGGCTCGACATCAGAGTCTGCCCATGACGGCCTGCCGGAAGCCGTAGATCGTGCGGTCTCCGGCGACTTCGACCAGCGTCACGGTGCGGGTCTGCCCCGGCTCGAAGCGCACCGCCGTTCCGGCCGCGATGTCCAGCCGGAAGCCGCGCGCCTTGTCGCGCTCGAAGCTGAGCGCCGGGTTGGTCTCAAAGAAGTGGTAGTGGCTGCCGACCTGGATCGGCCGGTCGCCGGTGTTGGCGACGGTGAGCGTGACCGTCGCGCGGCCCGCGTTCAACTCGATCTCGCCATCAGCGGGGATGATTTCACCGGGGATCATTCGCGCGTTCCGCTAAAACGGCCGAGAATATTCCTATAATGTCTTCATAACTAACAACGTGAGTTTCATTATCACCATCACGATTGGATCGAAACTCGATCCCTAGTTCTATACATTGAGGCATTGTATATAGGTATCTTGAATGTATTAACCTATTAATATACCAAAAGAAGTCATGATCGTTAAGATCACTCGCCATTACCGTTTTTTCGATAGCTGAATGTTCGTGTAGTTTACGCGAGTAAAGACAACCAGTTAAAATTGCTTTTTCCACGAGTATCGCAAACCTCTCGGGTTTAGATTTTAACTCGTTATCATTTTTATAAGACTTAAGTCGCTCAACAATTGAGATTAAGTCATCGAAGTAAGATGATGGATCAACGTGCAATTTCTCACCTTATTGGGTTGTGGACGGTGACGAGCTTGGTTCCGTCCGGGAAGGTCGCCTCGACCTGCACGTCGTGGATCATCTCGGCGACGCCCTCCATAACCTGATCGCGCGTCACCACATGCGCGCCCGCCTGCATCATTTCCGAGACCGAGCGCCCGTCACGCGCGCCCTCCATCACGAAATCGGTGATCAGCGCAATGGCCTCCGGATGATTGAGCTTTACGCCGCGCTCAAGGCGACGCCGCGCGACTACGGCGGCCATGGAAATCAGCAGCTTGTCTTTTTCGCGGGGGGTCAGGTTCATGGGCTTCTCATCTTGACCGGACGCGGCATACCCAGCCGCGCGGAACTACAATGACGCGTCCAAAAGCGACGTGCAAGGCTTCGCGACCATCGCAATGCGAAGCAATCCGCATGCCATAATGCGAGCGCGCTTACGGCGCCATCGCGGGCGGGGTTTCGGCCTCCAGCTCGATATCCGACAGAGGCTCGGAATGCAGGATCGCCTCGAACGCCTGAAGCCGTTTGTAGATCGAGATCAACTCGACAATCGTGGTCCATGACGTGACGAGGAATTGAAACGAGGACTGCACCTGCCCGAACGCGCGCACGATCTGCTGCATGATACCGAGCGTCAGTCCGCCCGCCACGATGGACGGCGCAAGGGCGACATACGGCACCAGCACGCTGGCCTGCAAGTACCCATAGCGGAAGACGTTGAAATACAGATAGTTGAAATATAAGCGGAAATAGTTCTCGCGGACGTTGGAGAACAGGTCGCCGAGCGTTGGCGGCTGCGCCCGCATCGCGTCGTCCTCTCCGAGCACGAGTTCCTTGCGGTAGGCGTCCTCGACGCGCTGGTTCCGAAATTCGAGGCCCGGCAGGCGTATCCCCGCCAGCGCCAGAAGCCCCGTCCCGAAGATCGACCACATGATGGCGACGAACACCAGCGCTTGCGAAACCTCGCCGACGATCGGCAATTCCTTCACATAAGCGGACAGCCCCCAAAGGATCGGGATGAAAGCCGCCAGCGTCATGAGGGATTCTAGAAATTTGACCCCAAGCCCCTGCATCGTGCTCGCAAAACGCATCGTGTCGTCCTGCACCCGCTGGGAGGCGCCCTCGATACTGCGCAGTTTGGGCCAGTTAGTCGTGTAGTACTCGTTCATCGCCGTTCGCCAACGGAAGATGTAGTGGCTTACCATGAACTGCGAAAGCACCACGGTCGCGATGTAGACGAAGGCAATGCTGGCGAAGGTCGCAAGCTGCCCGTAATAGCCCTCCAGGGTGACGCTGCCCGGTTTGCCCAGCGCCTGCTGGACCATATCGTAGAATGTGCCGAACCAGTTGTTGATCATCACGTCGAGCTGCACCTGAAACCAGGTGATGAAAATGATCACTGCTGAGATGACAACCGACCACCAGTACCAGCGATGCGGCGCCGCCCACCCCCAGAACGC
>JBGSLP010000232.1:0-6136 GCA_041740655.1 Alphaproteobacteria bacterium | reverse complement strand
CCATGCTCATGAAGTGCTCCGTCAAAAATTGATATGTCAGTCGGCCTGATTTAAGCAACTAGACGCGCCTAGGCAATGACGGGTTTCCCGAAATCTTAAGGAAGCGGCATCGACAATGGTTATTTCCGCCGTCGCAAAATCGGCGCCGTCAGCGCAAGGGTTCGTCATTTTCGGTTCCTTGAAGCTGCGTTGCGCGCTAGGCAAGAGCGGTCGAACCGCCTCAAAAAGGGAGGGCGACGGCGCGACGCCCGCCGGCCGCTGGCGCCTGCTGCGCGTATATTACCGGCCTGATCGGCTAATGCGCCCAAGAACGAGGCTCCCTGTCGTCGCGTTACGGCCATCCGACGGTTGGTGCGATGCAATTGGCGACCGCAACTATAATCGACCCGTGCGGCTGCCCTACCCGGCAAGCCACGAACGCCTGTGGCGCAACGACGGCCTGTACGATCTCATCGTCGTACTAGACTATAACATCGCGCCGCGCCGCCAGATGCTTGGAAGCGCCATTTTTATGCACGTGGCGAGACAAGGCTATAAGCCGACACTCGGGTGCGTCGCCCTCAGCAGACCCGATCTCCTCAGGCTGCTCGCCTCCTGCGGCCCGCAAACGGCGATCGACGTCAGCCTCGCCAATCAGCGCGGACGGCGTGGATTGAGGTAGAGATCGACTTCGTGCGAGTCGAGCTTGGGCATCGCGCCCTGCTTTACCTGCTCCACCAGCTCGCCCACATGCCTGCGCGCGCGGCGATTGTAACGCAGCATTCCGCAGAACAGTTGCAGCACGGTGTTGAGCCTCGGATTGTCGTGCGCCTTGTCGATTTCCACATCCCAGCGACCGCCAATGTCTATGACCCGGCCATTAAGATGACCGATGCGCTCCCCGCGCTGATCGTACAGCGTGAAGTCGCCGCCGATGTCGATCCAGTCGCGGCGCAGCCGGTAAAGCTTAGGCTCGTTGCCGTCGAGGATGAAGAACGAGAATTTTTCAGGCATGAGCGGCCATTTGCGGGCCGAGCGCTCGACATCGATAATCTGGTCGTGCCCCGACACGTTGATCGAGAAGGCCGTAACCGGAAAGCCGCCCGCGCCGAAGGAAAGCTGCAGGCTGCGCCCGATGAGCAGGTCCAGGGTGCCGCGCCAGGTCATCGACGGGGAGAACAGCTTGATGACGAGGCGCTTGTCCGCGGGGTTTTCCGCTTTCCACAGGCTCTCGCGATAGGAGAGCAGGCCAGTGCGCTCGCCGTTCTGCTTGATCTCGCCGATGACGTCGCTGTCTGCCGTGAACTGGCGCGACTTGGCCCGGTGCCGCGATTGGCGAAAAAGCCCGAACTCCACGTCGTTCAGGTCCGTCCACCACAAATCGACTGTGTATTGCGTTGATACCGAAGCCGCCATGATTGTCCCCCAGCCCGTCAGATTTCCGAATCAATTGACAAGCATTCCAGACAAGGTCGGCCAAATCAAAGGCGTAGAGCCTTCAGCCCACAGGCGCGTTGAGAGCGGCGGGGCGCTCGATTGCCGCCACCGCCGTGATTGTTCCTCGGCTCGCGGGCCGATCAGGCCTCGAAGCCGCCGTCGATATTGATCGCCGCGCCGGTAATATAGGCGGAATCCGGTCCCGCAATAAATGCAACGAGATCAGCGACTTCGTGCGTTTTGCCGTAACGCGGGATGGCGAGGCCGGGCATGAGATACGGCGCGAAATCGCCATCCGCCGGATTCATGTCCGTATCGATCGGACCCGGCTGCACGACATTCACGGTTATGCCTTTTGGGCCGAACTCGCGTGACCAGCCGCGCGTAAAGCCCTGCACCGCGAATTTCGTCGCGGCATACAAAGCGCCGCCCGCCATTGGCATGCGCTCGCCGTTCACCGAGCCGATGGTGATGATGCGACCGCCGTCGCCAAGATGATTGGCAGACTCGCGAACAGCCGCGAAAACCGCACGCACGTTGACCGCGAAAGAATGCTCGAAGTCGGCGTCGGTCATTTCGGTGACGGGTTTGAAGTTTGCGACACCGGCGTTGTTGACGAGGATATCGAGCCGGCCGAAATGCGAGGCGGTCTGAGAGACGGCGCCGGCCGCTTCTGACGCTTCGGCGGCGTTGGCCTTAAAGGCGACAGCATCGCCGCCAGCCGATTTGATCTCCGCGATCACGGCCTCTGCGGCGTCTGGCGATGCGGAGTAAGTAATGGCGACTTTTGCGCCGTCAGCGGCGAGGCGCTTGGCGATGGCGGCCCCAATCCCCCGGCTTCCGCCCGTAACGAGCGCGACTTTCCCCTGCAATTTCTGATGATGCGACATATGCGTTCTCCTGTGGTTCCGACGATAACCACCATATGCGTCCACAGGCTAAATAGTTCAACAATCTTGAACTATTTATTTGAGTGAACCTTGAAGTTTTCATAAAGTGTGTATATAGTGTGTGTGCGGTGGAAATGGAAAGATTAACACCGCAAGGATGGATGATGTCGAAGTCGAGCCGCGAGGTTATAAAAGTGCTTATCGCTGACGGCTGGCTTGAAGCGGGTCAAACAGGCAGTCACCGCCATTTCAAGCACCCGATGAAAAAAGGCAAGGTTACTGTTCCGCATCCGAAAAGGGATTTCCCTATTAAAACGCTGAAGAGCATAGAAAAAGCATCCGGTCTAAAGTTGACATGAGGATCGCGATTGAGAGAAATGACAAAGATTTATTATCCAGCAGTCATCGACAAAGACGCCGATAGCGATTTTGGGGTGCGTTTCCCTGATTTTCCTGGATGCGTTACTGCGGGCTTTACGATTGAAGAGGCAATCTTAAACGCGCACGAAGCGCTTGCCGGTCATGTGGATATGATGATGGCGGACGGAGACGTTTTGCCCGACCCCTCTTCGCTTCAGGATGTGATCGCCGATAGCGATTTATCCACGGTCGCTGTTACGCTTGCACCAATTATTCTGCCCGGCAAAGTCAAGCGCGTGAACGTCACGCTTGATGAGGGGCTGCTGTCCGAAATCGATACGATCAGCAACAACCGCTCCGGATTTCTCGCGCAAGCCGCCCGAGCCGAGATCGCGCGGCGTAAAGCCTCTTAAATCACCCCCGCTCAAACCGCCTGAAGGTGACGCGGTGAGGGTCGGTCGCGTGCTCGCCTAGGCGGCGGCGCTTGTCCTCCTCATATTCTGCGAAGTTGCCCTCGAACCATTCGACATGGCTGTCGCCCTCGAAGGCGAGGATGTGCGTGGCAAGGCGGTCTAAAAAGAAGCGATCGTGCGAGATGACCACGGCGCAACCGGGAAAATCCTCAAGCGCGGCCTCTAGCGACGAGAGCGTTTCGGTGTCGAGGTCGTTCGTCGGTTCGTCGAGCAGCAGCAGGTTGCCGCCCGATTGCAGCATTTTCGCCAGATGCACGCGGTTGCGCTCACCGCCGGATAGCTGGCCGACCTTCTTCTGCTGGTCGCCGCCCTTGAAGTTGAACCAGCCGCAATAGGCGCGGCTCGGCACCTCGCGCTTGCCCAGCATGATCATGTCATGCCCGCCGGAGATTTCCTCCCAGACGTTCTTTTTCGGGTCGAGGCTGGCGCGCGACTGGTCGACATAGCCCACCTGCACGGTTTCGCCGAGGCGGATCGTGCCGCTATCGGGCTTGTCCTGACCGACGATCATGCGGAAAAGCGTCGATTTGCCTGCGCCGTTCGGCCCGATCACGCCGACGATGCCGCCGGGCGGCAGCTTGAAGCTGAGGTTTTCGATCAGCAGCCGGTCGCCGAAGCCCTTCGATAGCCCGTTGGCCTCGATCACGACGCCGCCGAGGCGCGGACCGGCTGGAATCTGAATTTGCGCCTTGCCCTGATCGACGCGGCCGGCTGCATCCTCCGCCAGTTGCTCGTAAGCGTTGATGCGGGCCTTCGATTTCGCCTGCCTGGCCTTCGCGCCCGCCCTGATCCACTCCAGTTCGCGCGAGAGCGTTTTCTGCTTGCCCGCCTCCTCGCGCTCTTCCAGCGCCGCGCGCTTGGCCTTCTGCTCAAGCCACGAGGAATAATTGCCCTTGTACGGCACGCCGTGGCCGCGTTCGAGTTCGAGCGTCCATTCGGTCAGGTTGTCGAGGAAGTAGCGGTCGTGGGTGACGAGGATGATGCAGCCCGCGTAGTCTTTCAGATAGCGCTCAAGCCAAGCGGTGGTTTCGGCGTCCAGATGGTTGGTCGGCTCGTCGAGCAGGAGGATGTCGGGTTTTGACAGCAGCAGTTTGCAGAGCGCGACGCGGCGCTTTTCACCGCCGGAAAGCTTTGTCACATCAGCGTCGCCGGGCGGACAGCGCAGCGCGTCCATGGCCTGCTCCACCTGCGCGTCTAGATCCCATAAATTCTGACCGTCGATGATGTCCTGGAGCTTCGCCATTTCGTCGGCGGTCTCGTCCGAATAGTTCATCGCCACTTCGTTATAGCGGTCGAGAAGCGCCTTTTTCTCCGCCACGCCCTCCATCGCGTTGCCGAGTGCGTCCTTCGTCGGATCAAGCTCCGGCTCCTGCGGCAGATAGCCAACCTTGATGCCGTCGGCGGGGCGCGCTTCGCCCTGAAAATCCTTCTCCATCCCCGCCATGATTTTCATCAGCGTCGACTTGCCCGAGCCATTGAGCCCGACGACGCCGATTTTGGCGCCGGGCAAAAATGACAGCGAGACCTCTTTCAGCACCTGCTTGCCGCCGGGGTAGGTTTTGGAGAGCTTGTGGATTTGATAAACGTATTGCGGTGCGGCCATGGGATCGTGCTTTTTGCTGGAGGAGAACAGAGCTGTTTTACGCCCAATTTCATGTGGCGCAATCGTCTTCGCAAGGTGACTGCTAAATTTACAATGTCGGGGCAGTCGTTGCCCATGCGTAACGCCGCCCGGCAAACTGCGCGCCGCGTCATTGCTTTGTCGCTGACCTTATGGATAACAAGTGATAAATTTGCGACTAAGGCGAAAGCGCAACATTGTATAATGAGAATAAACGTATGGGCTTTTTCGGTATCAGCAATCGGGGGCGGGCATGAAAGTCAATCAAAACGAAGGATTTCGCAGCGAGAAAGAGGAAGAGCGCGACCGCTACGGCTTCATCTGGTGGTGGACGAGCTTTCTCAGGACCGTTGGCTCGACAATTTTTCTGGCGGCTGTCGCGGCCGGCGTGACGCTGATGTTCCAGCCCGGCTATTTCGATCCGTGGCTGCTCACCCCGAAACCGGTAGTCGAGGCCGCCGCTCCAGAGCCGGAGCCTGCACCCGCGCCGGAGCCTGCGCCTGCGCCGGTCGTCGAAAAAGTCGCCGTTGTAACCGAGCGCAAGGGCGATACGGTCGTGTTTCCGATCGAGGGCGTGGACGCGGCTGGCCGCAAGGCGGCTTTCGACGTCCTCATTCTGACCAAAGACTACAACTGGGTGAAAGGCAGCACGTCCGAGGTGACCAAAGGCGAAGAGACCCTCGCGGAAGCTGACCTGCTAGCCCGGATTTTCATCCCCGAAGTTCGCGACGTGTTGACCAAAGCGAGCGACGTGATTGCAGTTGGCGCTGCGTCGAGCGAGGGGCAGATCGAGGCGGAGGTCGCTCGCGCGGAAGCACGAGCGAAAGCGGCGGCGGGATGGCTGGGAACGGTGGTGACGCCGGAAACGCCGATCTGGACGCTAAATCTCGGTCAGTATCAGACCTGTCCGACGATAGCGGAGGCGGGCGACACCAGCTTTCAGCGGCCGCTCATTCTGATCGGGGTTAACTCGAAAGATTCCGACGCCAACCTAAGTGAAGCACTCGCCAACGCCATCAGCGGCAAAAGCAATCTTCCGAGTCGCGAGTGCTACTCACGCTTCGATTTCGCGCCCGGTCGCTGACCTGAAAATTCCTCGCTCTTCGCTTTGGAGGGCGAGGACATCCAGACCCAAGCCGCGCGATTATTCCTTGTCCGGTATTAACGCTTCCGGTGCGTCGATAAAGTTCAGTTCGAGGTCCGTCGGCTGTGTGAATACGCCTTCACCACCAGCAGCGCCCGTGTTCGCTCCGCTGATTTCACCGATCACGGGAACGGCGCGGCGCAGCTTGCGGGTTACATTTTCGACTTTCTCGTGAAGCTTCTTCGTGTAGGGCAGTTTGTAGGAGCGGGGCCGGGTGATGCGCAACCCCAGG
>JBGSLP010000231.1:0-24517 GCA_041740655.1 Alphaproteobacteria bacterium | reverse complement strand
CGCCAAGCCTGAAGCGCCTCGATCTGCTCACGCTCCACGCCTTCCTCGACCGTCTGGATGCCGCCGTCGGCGCCGGACGACAGCGGCGACTGCGCCGTTTCCGTGAAGCGGTTCACGCCTACGACCGTCATCTCGCCGGTTTCAATCTGGCGCAGGCGCACGGTGTTGCTCTCGACAAGCCGCTGCTTCATGTAACTGGATTCGACCGCCGCAACGGCGCCGTCCATGGCGTCGATGCGGGCAAGCTCAGCGCGCGCCTCGTTTTTCAGCGCCTCGACCTTGGCCTCCACCACCGGCGAGCCGTCGAACAGGTCGCCGTATTCGAGCAGGTCAGTCTCATATGCCACGATCTGCTGCATGCGGAGCGACCATTGCTGATCCCAAGGGCGCGGTAGGCCAAGCGCCTCGTTCCATGCGGGAAGCTGCACGGCGCGGGCGCGCGCTTTTTTCGACAGCACCACGGCCAGCATTTCGATCAGGATGCGATAGACGTTGTTTTCCGGTTGCTGCTCGGTCAGGCCAAGGCTGTTGACCTGCACGCCGTAGCGGAAGCGGCGATGCTTTTCGTCGGTTACGCCATAGCGTTCGCGGCAAATCTCGTCCCACAAATCGACGAACGCGCGCATCTTGCACATTTCGGTAACGAAGCGGACGCCAGCGTTGACGAAAAACGAGATGCGGCCGACGACTTCCGGGAAATCCGCCTCGCTGACCTCGCCGGACTTTTTCACCGTGTCAAGAACAGCCTGCGCGATGGCGAGAGCGTAAGACAGCTCCTGCACCGGCGTCGCTCCGGCCTCCTGCAAGTGATAGGAGCACACGTTGGTCGGATTCCATTTCGGAACCTCCTTCCAAGTGTAAACGATGATGTCCTTGATCAGCCGCATCGACGGCTCGGGCGGAAACACATAAGTGCCGCGCGAAAGATATTCTTTGATGATGTCGTTCTGGACGGTGCCGGTGAGTTTTGCGCGCGGTGCGCCCTGCTCGTCCGCCGCAGCGATGTACAGCGCCAGCAGCCACGCCGCCGTCGCGTTGATCGTCATGGAGGTATTCATTTCGGCGAGCGGTATCTGATCGAACAGCGCGCGCATGTCGCCCAGATGGCTGATCGGCACGCCGACCTTGCCGACTTCGCCGCGCGCTAACGGATGATCACTGTCATACCCGGTCTGCGTGGGCAGGTCGAAAGCGACGGAAAGGCCGGTTTGGCCCTTGGAGAGATTGTTTCGGTAGAGTTCGTTGGATGCCTTGGCTGTGGAATGTCCGGCATAGGTGCGAATAAGCCAAGGCTGGTCACGGCGGGTTTGTTGATCCGTCTTGGACATAGTGTCAGCGCTCGCAAAAGTTTGGGGCGTACCTGACGGCGAGTTTATCACGCCCATCAGGTTACGCCCCATTTTTTTACGCGGCTACGATCGGCGCGCGAGGCTGATAAGGAACAGCAAGATTATCGCGCCCAGTGTTGCGACAACGATCGCGTTGACGATCGGCGTCCCAAAGTTGATGCCGATATTGAGGGCCGGGAACAGAACTGACGCAATGATGGCTCCAAGAATACCGACAATGATATTGCCGAGAAGTCCGAAACCGCCACCACGCATTACAAGACCAGCAAGGAAACCTGCGACTGCGCCGATTACGAGCCAAATGAGGACTGCTTGAGCGTCAATTGTCATAATTATAACCTTCCCATTTCCAATTTTCTAATGTCTTGAAATCCATAACCCGAGAAGGTTTGGATGCTTGCCAACATGCGCACACATAACGGACTCGCGGCCTTGATGTTCCATAATGAGCTTGAAAAAATTAACCGGGCATGCGTTGGTCGAATTGTGGCGGCGGCGCGTTCCGATCTTGCAGGAGATCAATTTTAAAGAGGTAACATGCGGCTATTTTTTTCATCGGCAGGATTTATATTCACCGTCATCGTCGGCGTAGCGATATTCGTGCTGTCCGCGATTCATGCGCCAACCGAACTCAAGCAACTCATCGATATGGCCAACCGCTTTATCAATGAGGTTCTGAGCGCCTATGTCGAAGACCGTTACAGCGTTTTGATCGGCTTCGTTTTCGACGGCAAAAACCTGGTCCTGATGGGCTTCATCATTGCGACGCGACTGATCTTTTCGATCTTCATGTCCGTGCTTTTCCCCGGCCCGTCTGCGCTGGAGCCGCGCGTATCTCAGTCGCAGAGCCAGTCGCAGCAGCAGTCGCCGTTCAAGCTGTGGGGCCGCAAAGGCTCTTAACCAGTCTTTAAATACAACGCTCTAATTTTCATGAAAGCGCGTCACCCCGGCGCCGTTCGTGTCAGGGCGTTTCGATGGTTCGCGGTGACGATCATGATTTCTGGGTCCGCGAAGGCCTCCTGACGGAGGGCTTCGATGACGACTTGGACGAGGAGCCGCGCGGCTTGTTGCGCCGAACTGCGGATAAACTTAAGACCCACATCTTCCCCACACGTCCACAGTGGATCAGTGAAAGCTGGCTGCTTTTGCTCGCGTGGCTTTCGCTCACCTTCGCGTTCATCGCCCTGATGGTGGTGGCGGTCGTCTTCTATTACTCTGTGACGGTGCCGGACCCGCGTGAGGCGGCGCTGATGAAAACCGCGCCCAATCTCACCATTCTCGCTCAGGACGGCCGCTTTATTGCCGAGCGCGGAATGCGGCGCGGTTACACGCGATACGCCGACCTCCCTGCGCATCTCGTGAATGCCGCCATTGCCGCCGAGGATCGGCGCTTCCGCTATCATTTCGGCTTCGACCCGATGGGCATGGCGCGAGCGGCGCTGCGTAACTGGCGCGCGGGGCGGGTCGTGGAGGGGGGCAGCACGATCACGCAGCAACTCGCCAAAAATCTGTTCCTGAATTCGAACCGCACATGGACGCGCAAGGCCGAGGAGGTCATTCTCGCGCTCTGGCTGGAGTCCCGGTATACGAAGGACGAGATAGCCGAGCTGTACTTTAATCGCGTTTACTTTGGTGCGGGCAACTACGGCATCGGCGCGGCCGCATATCATTATTTCGGCAAGGAGCCGCAACACCTTACACTTGCCGAGGCTAGCCTTCTCGTCGGACTCATCAAGGCGCCATCGCAATATTCACCGTCGCGTAATCTGCAGGGCGCGCGAGACCGTGCCCGGACGGTGCTGAAGGCGATGGCGGAGGCGGAAATGATCGGGCTGGAGGAATACGGTCTCGCCGTTGCGCAACCGGCGACGTTTCACACGCTCCCATCCACGCCCGGCTTTGAGCACCTCGTTGACTGGATCGTCGAACTGGTTCCGCAACTGGCGGGGGAGATTCACACCAACGTCATTGTCGAGACCAGCGTCGATGCAAATCTGCAGGAAGCGGCGTGGAGCGCGCTGCGGGATGTGATGGGCGGCATTGGCGCGACAGTACATGTCAGCGAGGCGGCGGTCGTTGCGCTGTCGCCGGACGGGCGGCTGCGCGCGCTGATCGGCGGCATGAATTATCAGACCAGCCAGTTCAACCGCGCCGTTGCGGCCCGGCGGCAACCTGGCTCCGCGTTCAAGCCATTCATCTATCTTGCTGCGGTGGAGCAGGGCTACAAGCCCGATGATGTGATCACAGATGCGCCCGTGCAGGTCGGCGCGTGGTCACCCGGAAACTATGGCGGCATCTATCGGGGAAAAATCAGCCTGCGCCGCGCGCTCGCCGATTCCAGCAACATGGCGGCGGTTCGGCTGACGAGCAATATCGGCCTTTCGCGCGTGATTACCATCGCGCGCCGCCTCGGCATCACCACCGAGTTGCGTGCGCATCCAACCCTCGCGCTTGGCGCCTCGGACGTCACCCTGCTGGAAATGGCGGGCGCCTACGCCAGCTTCGCCAATGGCGGCTTTTCAACCGCGCCGCAGGTTATCGACCGTATCCGCGATGAAAATGGCAACGTGCTTTACGCCCGCAGCACGGCGGAGCCGCATCGGGTGATTTCAGAGGCGAATGTGTCGGCGATGAACGACATGATGCACGCCGTCGTCGAGAAGGGCACCGGGCAGGGAGGATCTTTGCCCGGCCAGATCGTGGCGGCGAAAACCGGCACCAGCCAGCGCTATCGCGATGCGTGGTTCGTGGGCTTTACGCCGCATTATGTCGGCGGCGTCTGGATGGGCAACGACAACAACGGCCCGATGAAGCGAGTGACGGGCGGATCGCTGCCGGCCGAGGTCTGGCGGCAGATGATGACGAAGGCGCATGAGGGGCTGGAGCCGAAGCCGATGCCCGGAGTGCGCAAGACATTGATCGCATTGCCGGCAAAGCCGCCGGTTCCCTCGCCCCGCGTGGTGGAGACTTCCGAGCGACGAGAACCGTCCGCGAAAACCAAGCCTGCGCAGTCGGATGCGGTGAAACGCTTGCCTCGCAAAGCGTCGCCCGCCGAGCGGAAACCGGCTGTGCGCCAGCCGCTAACCCGCCGCAATACCGAGGAGCGCAGCGCGGTGTCTCGTCCGCCTCACAGCGCGGATAACACCAGCCTGTTCGCGGCGACGCCCGGCGGGCGGTGATTTTCGGAAACTTGGAAATCGGGGGGGCAACTGCGAGGACTACGGCTTAGGAAGGCTGAGTCGTTATGTTGAATTTGTGGAGTTCGGAGCCATGCTTCTTGAGCCAGAAGCGGGCCTTGTGCATTTCCGGCATCGTCTCACGCACAACGCGCCAAAACCGGGGACCGTGATTCATTTCCTTGAGGTGGGCGACTTCGTGGGCTGCAACATAATCCAGAACGAAACTCGGGGCGAAAATCAGACGCCAGGAAAATGAGAGATTGCCGTTGCTCGAACAAGACCCCCAGCGGGTCGACTGGTCCCGCACGGAAATCCGCTTCGGGTAGATGCCAATATTGCTGGCGTGATGGTGAACGCGGTAAAACAGGTCCTTTTTTGCTTCGAGCTTGAGCCAGTCCACGAGCCTGCGCGCCGCATGCTCCTGACCGCCGGACACGCACAAGCGTGCGAGGGGCTCATGGCGCGCCTCGACGAAAGACTCCACGCTGCAGGGCTGTGCGGCCCGCGCGTTCTGCGCGATGAGCAAGTTGGGAGCCTGCGAATTGATATTGTTGGTCTCGACCCATACGACGCCCATGCAGCGAACTGGGCCGGCGAATGTGAGGCGGTGGGCGACGCCACGCAGCGGTACGATTGAGCCGTCTGTCAAAGTTACCGGGGCGGGAAGTTTTTCGATCTGTTTTTTGAGCCAGTCATAATGACGGGCGACGAAAGCGCCTGCGTCTTCGATGCGGCCCCTGTCGGGCAATGTGAGAATGGCGGCGCGTTCGGTGTGGCTGACTTTGAGCGTGAATCTTTTCGCTCTCGTAGAGCGCCTTACTTCAACGGTCAGATCCAGACCCGACATGTTCACAGCAAACTGCTGTCCCTCATCCGAGGTTAACGTGAGCGTCATTCGCTTCTCTCACCCGGTCAGTTTTATCAGTCATTTCAAACGCATAAACCCCTGGACTGATAAAGGATGTCTGCTAGTCAAGCACTTTCAATTTCTAACCAAGTCGTAAGCTAACAAGAAAGTGTGCGGTTTCACATGCGCCTAAAGTCACATCCGGGTTCTAAGTTGGCCGTCATGGTATTTTTGCCATACCCACCACGGATTAAAACATCGCAAAATTGTATACGAACATTGTGCCAATTGAGTATAATTGGGGTGACGATGCGCGTCATCAAGATTGCATTCACTTGATGAGACCTTATTCGATCATATTTAGAAACGATTTTTTGCCGCCTTGCTTAATTGACCAACGATAATAAATAATTGCCAAAGCTCTTTTCAACCAGAAAGTGTATGATTTTCTTAATTGATCTTAAGATTGAAACATTTGCAACAATTTTCGTGATTTTTTTGGGCGTGCGCCGCATTTATGCCCAGCGAATGCCCGCCCGGCGGCGCCCTGTCGTTCGGCACGTCGCCCTAATCCAATAAATCCTACTGTACGGAAGCGAGCGTCCGCTTCAGAACATCAGCCATTTTGTCGGCAGTGACGCCATAATTCAGGTGCGTAACGTATTTTCCGTCAGGCCCCATGAGGTAGACGAAGGCGGAATGGTCCATGAGATAGTCTGCTGCGGAGTTTGCGTCCTTCATGCGAGCCGCATACACCCGGTAAGCCTTTATCGCCGCGTTCACGGCCTCTGGCGATCCGGTCAAGGCAACCAGTTGCGGATGAAAATCGGTGACGTAGCTTGCCAGTTGCTGTGGCGTGTCACGCTCGGGATCAATCGTGATGAAAATGGGCGCCACCCGCTTCGCCTCATCGCCAAGCTTGTTCAGGGCGCTCGTCATGACCCCCAACTCGTTCGGGCAGATATCCGGGCAATAGGTGTAGCCGAAAAAAACCAGCATGAACTTGCCACGGAAATCGGCGTCGGTGACGGTGCGGCCGCTTGGATCAATGAGGCTGAACGGGCCGCCGACCAAGGCTGGCCCTTCGCTGCGAACCTGTCCGCTGGTGTTGGGCCGAAGCGTGATCATTGCGCCAAGCGCGCCGATCATGAACGCGGCGAGGACGATAAGGACGATCCGATTTTTCACGATAATATCACCGACTGTTAAGCTGGCTCAGATAAGATGTCTGCCAGATAGAGCGCGCCGCAGCGCCTCACAAGATACGATAGGCCAGAACGACGTATGGTAGATAGCCGCAGCACAGACATGGCAAGCGAGACCGGCGCCGCCATCGGACGGCTCGACATCAACGGAAGCCGCCTGCGCTTGCAGACCATCATCAGGCTGCGTTGGGTCGCGGTGCTTGGGCAGACTCTGACCGTGCTGCTCGTCTATTTCGGTCTGGGCTTCAAGTTTCCGCTCGCCGCCTGCCTTGGCGTCATCGCGCTTTCTGCCTGCCTCAACATCGTTCTGCAGCTTGCCTTTCCAGCCAGCAAGAGGCTGTTGAGCCGTTACGCCATGCTCATGCTTGGCTACGACATCCTGCAACTGGCGCTGCTTCTGTGCCTCACCGGCGGCCTGCAAAATCCGTTCGCCCTGCTGATGGTGGTGCCTGTTGCGGTGTCGGCGGCGACGCAACCGCTCGGGATCACTTCTGCCCTCGCTGGATTTGCGGTGTTGTGCGCCTCCCTGCTCACGCGTTTCTATTGGCCGTTGCCGTGGAATCAAAGCGAGCCGTTGCAACTGCCGTTCATGTATCTGATCGGCAATTGGACGGCGCTGGTTTCGTGCATCGTGTTCATCGCTCTATACGCCTGGCGGACCGGGCAGGAAACCCGCGTGATGTCCGAGGCGCTGGCGGCGACCGAGTTGATCCTGGCGCGCGAGCAGAAGCTTTCCGAGCTTGATGGCATGGCGGCGGCGGCGGCGCACAAGCTCGGCACCCCTCTATCGACGATCGTAGTGATCGCCCGGGAGCTTGAGCGCGTAATTCCGGAAGATAGTCCGATGCGCGAGGATGCGCAGCTTCTGCGCAGCCAAGCCTTGAGGTGCCGTGAAATACTGGGCGAACTTACCCGCTATACGGGCGAGGCCGACGAGGTGTTCAGCACCATGCGCCTCACGCACCTTTTAGAGGACGTGGTCGATCAATATCGCGGGTTTGGCGTTGAGGTTAAGGTCAGATCCGAACCTGTACCGAAGCGCACCGGAGAACCATCGCAGGAGCCAGTGATGCGGCGAAATCCGGGCGTGCTATACGGTCTGGGAAATCTTGTCGAGAACGCGGTGGATTTTGCCCGGTCGAAAGTCGATATAGACGCGCAGTGGGATGAGGATGTGGTGTCAGTCACCATCTCGGACGATGGCGACGGCTTTCCCGCAAATATTATGAGCCATCTCGGCGAGCCTTATGTGACGACGCGCGGAATGAGCCAAACCGATGACGGACGCGAGCATGGCATGGGCCTCGGCTTCTTTATCGCGAAAACGTTGCTGGAGCGATCCGGCGCGTCGATACAGCTTCGGAATCGCACGGGGCCGGAGAGTGGAGCCGTCATCAATTTGAAATGGCAGCGCGATCGGCTACAGGCAGGGGCGAGCGCATCCGTACAACTTTAGATTTCGCACTTGGCGAATATTAAAACTAGTCTAAATAATGTCTAGACACTTTGCGCTCTTGACAACCAGATAAGAGAAGGCCGGAGCCATGGAGATGGGTGTGACGGAAACAGCGACCGGGGATCGTAGCGAACTGGCGAATTTGCCGGCGGATCGCACAATTCTTATCGTGGACGACGATAAGGCTTTTTCGACCCGGCTTGGAAGGGCGATGGAAACGCGCGGCTTCGACGTTCGCATCGTGCAGAGCGTTCGGGACGCAAAGGCGGCCATTCGCACGGCTCCGCCAGCCTTCGCCGTGGTCGACCTGCGCCTCGATGACGGAAGCGGTCTCGACGCCATCGCCTTGCTCAAGGAGATGCGGCCGGATGCGCGCGCAATTGTTCTCACAGGCTACGGAAATATCGTCACCGCCGTTAATGCGGTGAAGCTCGGCGCCGCCGATTACCTCGCCAAGCCTGCCGACGCCGACGATATTCTCGCAGCGCTGTTGGCCCGCGACGACCAGAAAGTTGCCCCGCCGGAAAACCCCATGTCCGCCGACCGCGTTCGTTGGGAGCATATTCAGCGCGTATACGAACTCTGCGGTCGCAACGTTTCCGAAACCGCGCGGCGGCTTAACATGCACCGCCGCACATTACAGCGTATCCTGGCAAAACGCGCGCCGAAATAGGCGCCAACCCGCGCTTAAACGCTGGAAATACCCCAAGCGCCGATTGAGACGCTTCCGGAAGGCTTGATCTGACCATCGACGGCATGCATGGTGCGAACGCGTTTCACTGGAAGCGCTGACGCCATACGCGAATGGTCCGCCATGCACGACAACACGGAATTGCCCAGCGCTGGAACGGGCATGATCGGCCAGATGAGCGCGCCGGTTTCGATAGGCCGCGGCGGCGCCATCAAAGGCATCTTTATCCTCCTGATATTCTACACCCTGTATTTCGCTGCGCCGGTGCTGATTCCAATTGCGGCGGCGATCCTTCTTTCCCTTCTTCTTTATCCACTGGTCGAGCGCCTTGAGCGGCTGCGCATTCCGCGTGGGGCCGGGGCGGCTTTCGTCGTGCTCGCGACTTTGGGCCTCATCATTGGCGGCCTCGGTCAGCTTGCCGGTCCGGCGCAGGACTGGGTGACGAAGTTGCCCGCCAGCTTCGCCAAGATCGAGCAGAAACTTCGCATCGTCAAAAAGCCGATTCAGGACATCCAGAAGGCCACGGAGCAGATAGAAAGCGCTACCGAGCTATCCAACCGCCCGCGCCGTCAGAGGGTCGAAATCG
Organism: Alphaproteobacteria bacterium; assembly: GCA_041740655.1. Taxonomy (GTDB): domain Bacteria; phylum Pseudomonadota; class Alphaproteobacteria; order Rhizobiales; family Rhodomicrobiaceae; genus JAWXCE01. The sequence continues at coordinate 15,204 of JBGSLP010000231.1, read as the reverse complement.
CAAGGCCGGGCGTGATTGAGGATGTTTTCGCCGGCACGCAGCGCGTCGTCGCCTCGATAGGCGTGACGCTGATCCTGCTGTTTTTCCTGCTCTCGTCCGGCGACCTGTTCATGCGCAAGCTCGCGGCGGCTTTTCCAACGCTCAACAATAACGGGCAAACGGCGGGAATGATAGGCGCAATCCGGCGCGATATTTCGTTCTACCTGACGGCGGCGACCTGCATCAACATCGGTCTTGGCGCGATGACGGGCGCCGCCGCCTACTATCTCGGCGTGCCCAACGCGGCGCTGTGGGGTAGCATTGTCGCGCTCCTGGCGTTCGTGCCCTATGTCGGATCCGTGATCAGCATGATCATTCTGACTCTCGTGGGCATGGTCGAATTCGACAGCCTTGGGCGCGCGTTGCTTTTGCCGAGCATTTTTCTCGCCGGGTCGATTTTTGTGCAGAGCGTCATCGTTCCGCAAGTGATGGGCCGTCGGCTGGTGCTAAATCCGGTCGCGATTTTTCTGGCGATAACCATCTGGGGGTGGATGTGGGGAATCGTCGGCGCGCTGATGGCGGTTCCGCTGCTGGCGAGCATCAAGATATTCTGCGAGCGCGTGCCTTCCCTGCGCCCAGTCGCGGAGTTTCTTGCGCGATAAACGGGCGCCTCATGACGTCAAAATACTGATAAACAGCGTTAAAATCTCATTAACCCTCTTCGTTCATATTCGTGAGAGCGAGTCGAAAAAGAGGATTCTTCGATGCTGAAGGAATTTCAGGAATTCATTCTCAAGGGCAACGCCTTTGATCTGGCGGTTGGCGTCATCATCGGGACTGCCTTTTCGACGGTCGTAACCTCGCTGGTTGGCGACATCATCATGCCCCCGCTCGGCGCCATCATGGGCGGCATCGATTTCTCCAGTTACTTCATCAACCTCACGACTCTGATGAGCGCAGTAGGCGTTGGCGAGCCTGCCCCACAGCCGCAAACACTGAAAGAGGCGCAGGACCTCGGCCACGCGGTCGTTGCCTATGGTAAGTTCATCAACACCATCATCAACCTGGTCATTGTCGGCGCTGCCATCTTCCTGGTCGTGAAGCAGATCAACCGGCTGAAGCGTACGCCGACGAAGCCTACGGAGCCTGCTGTCATTCCTGAGGATGTGCGCCTGCTGGCGGAAATTCGCGATCTGCTTAAGCGCGATGGACCTGCCCCCTTGCCAGCCGCTCCGAACGCGCCCAAAACGCCGCGTCGCTAACCATCTCCCCGCGCTGGTGATCACATAAATTGAGGCCCTGTATTTTATTTGATGCAGGGCCTTTTGGCTTGACGTTTGCAAGTGTGATCACAAGTTACGTGACGTTCACGGCCATTGGGCGCGCGTGATCCTTGTGAGGGTGCGATGGGGACTGCGAGTGCACTGAATGGGGCTGCGAACGGCGCGGGCAACGTCAAGCGGATCGCTGTCGTCGGCGCAGGGGTTGTTGGTCTTGCCACCGCCGTGAAACTGGCTCGAAACGGTTACGCCGTAACACTTTACGATCCCGAGACGCCGGGAAGCCAGACATCGCTCGGCAACGCGGCGTTGATCATGACGGCGCAGATTTCGCCGCTTTCGCAGCCCGGGCTTTGGAAAAAGGTGCCCCAGATGCTGTCCGATCCCGAGGGGCCGCTCGCCGTTCGCTGGGCGAACATGCCCAAACTCATGCCGTGGTTCATACGCTTTTTAGCCAACAGCCGGTGGAGCAGATATGAGGAAATCGCCAGCGCGCTGACGCCGTTGGTTTCTCGCTCGCTGGATAGCTGGAAAGCGCTTGCGGGGCCGGAGGAGAGCGCGCGGTTATTGCGTCAGGACGGCCTCCTGTACGTGTTTCGCAACCCGGCCAATTTGGCGGCGGGTCTCAAGGAAATCGAGTTTCGCAGACGCTACGGCGTCAAGGCGGAGCATATTGCGGCGGAGGAGTTGCGCCAGATGGAGCCGGCGCTTGCCCCCGGTCTCGCGGGCGGCGTGCTGTATCCCGACAGCGCGCATTGCGTGGACCCGGCAGAATTGTCCGCGTCCATGTTGCGCGCGTTTTTGAGCGAGGGCGGAACGCTGCGCCGCGCGCGCGTCCATAAACTCGCGCCGGATATGCGAGATGGTCCGGTGACCGTGAAGGCAGAGGATGGCGATGCCGTGTTCGACGAGGTTGTTGTCGCCACCGGTATATGGTCGCCAAAACTGGTTGAAGGGTTCGGCGTTACGCCGCTTCTCGCAGCCGAGCGGGGGTATCATCTCATGTTGCCGCAGCCCGGCGTGGCGCTGAAACGACCGATAGGGGCTGGCGACGACAAATTCATCGTGACGCCGCTCGACGGTGGCGTCCGACTGGCCGGCACGGCGGAATTTGCAACGCCGGATGCGAAGCCGAATTGGCGGCGCTCGGACTTTCTCCTCGGGCTCGCGCGCAAAATTGTGCCCGCTCTCGGGGGCGAAAATCAGCAACGGTGGATTGGATCGCGCCCTTCCACGCCGGATTGCCTGCCATTGGTCGGGCGAGCGCCACGCGCGCCGCGTATCATTTGCGCATTCGGGCACGGTCCGCTGGGATTAACGCTAGCGGCGGTGACCTCTGACATCGTTGCCGACATCGTTGTCGGCAAAACGCCGGATGCGCCGATCAAAGCGATGCGGCCAGACCGCTTCTAGATACGCGGGATCAAGACTTCGCTGGTTCGCCAAGTTCGATCGCTTCCGCCATCCACGGCGCTATCGCCGCGATTCGCGGGAGGCAAACGTCGCGCATGGCGGCAATGCTCATTTCCGTGACGCGCGAAGGGATGTTCCCAAGCTCTCCGGCGCGCGCGATGACTGTGATGGTGCGGGAAGCGCCTGGAGGCGGCAACGGAAGGCAGCGCAGGCCGCTTAAATGGCTGGTGCATTGCAACAGGCAGAGCGGCGTCGTCAGCGCCCAGCCAATGCCGCCTGCCACCATCGCCGCGAGCGAATCCGAGGTGTCGAACTCAAGTTGGCCTGGCGCCTCGACCCGCAGACGCCGCAAATGCCGCTCGATCTGCTTGCCGATCAGCGAGCGGTTGCTGAATCGTATCAAGTCGAGGACGGCGGCAATGGCATGAAGAGATTTCGCATCGCCTGTGTAATTCGAGGGAACGATGAGCACGAAAGGCTCGGACAGAACTTGGTGGCGCTCCAGATGGGGTTCGTCCTCTAGCGCATCGGGAGAAATCACAATATCCGCCTCACGCGCCTTGAGAGCTGCATTGTGTGCGGGCGACAGTCCGGCGAAAACTGACCACTGTGCAGCGAGACCTCGCAAATTCGATATAAGATATGGTCCTATCGACGAGGCGACGCTATCCACCATGGCAAGGTTGAGATGCGGCATCGCCGCGCTGCCGGACTGGCGCACCGCCTGGATCGTATCGCGTGTGAGGGCAAGCAGCGTCTCCGCTTTCGCATGGAGCACAATGCCAGCGGGGGTGAGCGCCAGAGGCCGGACTGTACGGTCGAAAAGCTGGACGCCGAGCGCGGTTTCAAGGCTCGCTATCACTTGGCTCACCGCAGATTGCGTAAGGCCAAGCCGTTTCGCCGCTATGGTCATGCCACCGCTTTCGACTATTCGGATGAATATTTCGAGCGCGCGGAGGTCAAGCTCGGAATGGGCCAGAGTTGAGGGATGCGAAGAGTCAAAAGGGCGGAGTTGTTTGCGGCTCATAAAATCTGACTGAGGAATGCCTTGGTTCGTTCATCCTTGGCATCCGCAAAAAACGTCTTCGGAGCGCCGTGTTCTATTATTACGCCACGATCCGTAAAATAAATATGATCGCCGACCTCACGAGCGAATGACATTTCGTGCGTCACGAGCAGGCAGGTCATGCCTTCCTCGGCCAGTTCGCGAATTGTGACAAGCACTTCCTTAACAGTTTCGGGGTCGAGCGCTGCCGTCACTTCGTCAAACAGCATGACATCGGGGTTCATGGCGAGCGACCGGGCGATGGCGACGCGCTGCTGCTGGCCGCCGGAGAGTTCTCCCGGATACGCGTCTTCCTTGCCTGCGAGGCGTACCTTGGCGAGCAGCTTCCGGGCACGCTCCTCCACTTCCATCTTGTTCTGCTTCAGCACATGAAGCGGCGCCATCATGATGTTTTCGAGCGCGGTCTTATGCGGGAACAAGTTGTATTGCTGGAAAACCATGCCGACTTTCTTGCGCAGGGCCAGCTTGTCGAGTTGAGGGTCGTTGACCTCCAGCCCTTCGACCGTGATTGAGCCTTCATTAATGGGCGCGAGCGCGTTGATGCAGCGCAGGATCGTCGATTTGCCCGAGCCCGAAGGACCGATGATGCAGATCACCTCGCCCTTCTTCACATCGAACGAAACCCCTCGCAAAACTTCGACCGGGCCGAAGGCTTTGCGCACGTTTTTCAGCGAGATGATCGGTTCAGCGGCTGTCCAGCCCATGTGATGGCCCTTAGGTTACAACAGAGTAGCGGCGTTCCAGAACCTGGGTCATCCGCGCGATTGGGTAGCAATAAACGAAGAAGAACAGCAGCAGCATTCCATACATCGGAATGAGCAGTTCGCTGCGCCCGTCCGCGTCGACGGCGAGTTTTGTGAGGGTCATGGCATCCGATACGCCCACGATGGACACCAGCGACGTCGCCATGGTCAGGATGGCGTACCAGTTCATCCATGGCGGGATCATGCGCTTGATGCACTGCGGCAGGATGATCAGCCGGAATTGTTGGCTGCGGGAGAATGCGAGGCTTTCAGCTGACTCCCACTGCCCGGTCGGAATGGACTGAATCGCGCCGCGCGTGACCTCGGAGATGTTCGCCATGATGGGCAGGGCAAGGCCGATGGTCGCCTTGATCCAGTCCGGAAACGGAATCACGAAGCCGAATATTGGTATCTGATACGGCAGCAGCAGGATGGTGAAGAACAGCAGCACCAGCCAAGGCGAGTTGCGGAAAAACTGGGTGATTGCCCATGCTGGCGTGCGCAGGATGGCGGCGTGCGAGACCTGCGCAATGCCGAGCAGGACGCCGGTCACGGTGCCGATCGCCATGACGATGAAACTGACGACAATGTTCAGCGCGAAGCCGCCAAGTTCGCCCTCCCGACCGAGCAGTATTAGCGGCGCCCATTTCAGCATCGTCTCGAGGATGCCAGCCTGCGGAGCGCCGTCGGTGTTGATCTGGGCGTAGGCTTCGCCGCCAAGCACGCCGACGGCCACGATGCCGCCAATGACGAGCGCGGACCGGCGCGAGAAGAATCCTCGGGTGAAGTCGTCGGCGCCCCAGTCGCCCCAGCGTTCGTTCGCCGAGCGCTCCGGGAGCGGCGGCAGTCCGGCGAGGATGATATGGCGCGACGCTTTCTTGTCGTTTCTCTTGTCGTTTCTCTTGTCCGGAGAATTGACCGCGTCGGAAGCGCCCGGCGCGCCTTTTCTGAATGATGTGATTTTCATCGGCCGTACCCCGGAATGCGCATCGCCTTTTCCCACCGCTCCATCATCCAGACCAGTACCGCGACCAGCCCGATATAAAACACGAACAGCGTGACCATCATCTCGAACACGTTGACCCTGTCCGACCATATCTGGTTGGCGACGAAAAGCGTTTCCGGCACGGAGATGGCGAAAGCCAGCGTCGTGGTCTTGACCAGATTTACCAGGTTATTCGTGAGCGACGGAATGCAGACGCGCAACGCGAGTGGCAGGACGACATTGCGGAAGACCTGCGGGCGCGTATAGCCAAGCGCCTCGGCGGCTTCGGTCATGGTGCGAGGCACCGCTTCGATGCCGGAGCGGAAAATCTCGACATTGAAAGCGCCGGCGAAAAACGACAGCGAGATCGCCGCCCAAGTAAAGCTATCAAACATGGGCCTCGCTACGCCGTAATCGGTCATTATCCGTGGCAAAAGCGGGCTGAGCGCGAAAAAGAAGAAATACATCTGCACGAGCGGCGGCGTATTGCGGAAAAACTGGATATATCCGGCTGCAATGTTGCGCAGGATTTTCGAGTTCGACATTTGCGCCCACGCGCCGAGAACGCCGATGATCGTGCTTGCGATAACGCACACGAAGGAGAGGTAGATCGTCGTTCCCATTCCGTTCAACATGCGTTGGCACTCAAACGGCTCGTACAGGTAAATAATGTTTATGCCAGCGGTCTCATTGAGGCTTCTGGTGATCCCGCCAAGCAGCGGAATGATCGCGCCAGTACATATATTGACAGGCGCAAGCCCGAACAGCTTCGTCCAGGCGAAGTAGGCGAAAACAACAAGCGCCGCAGCGGCGATCCAAAAGTAGAAACGATTACTCGAGCCAGAATCTGCGGTGACTATGCTTGCCATTTGGTGGGGAAAATCCTTATGCGAGCGGGCGAAAAGGGGGCGCTAATGGGTGCGCCCCCTCGTTTAGTCGCTTACTTGCTGGCGTTAATCAGCCACTCCGTGTTTTGGCCAAGCCACTTTTTCTCCAGAGCAAGAAGCGTGCCGCTTTTGAGCCACTCTGCGGTGGTCGCAGCCATGAACTTGCCCCACTCGGTGTCCTTGTCTTCGAGCTTGACGGCAAGGCCCCATGGAACTGGATCGAACTCTTTCAGCGCCACGACGTCGTAGTCTTTCCATTTCTCGCCGTCGGCTGTTTTTTTGTATATCAGGAGCACGTCGTCATAGACGAAGCCGACGCACTGACCGCCCAACAGAGCTGCCTCGTTTTCAGGCACGCCTTTGAATGCGACCAGATCCTGGCCTGTGAACTCAGACTGGATGCGGTTGTTGTAGAACGCGCCCTGAATTGCGCAAACGGGCTTGCCTTTCAGGTCGGCGGCGGATTTCACATTTGCCGCTTTATTGACGAGGATGGCGACGCCGCCCGCGTAATAATATGGCTCAATGATACCGACGGCCTTCTTGCGCTCATCGTTGACGCTCATAGTCGAAATCATGAGGTCGATCTTGCCCTGCTGCAGAAACTGCATGCGGTTCGAAGCGACTGTTGGCACCAGTTCCAGCTTCACGCCAAGGCGCTTCGCCACGTCGGCAGCCATGTCCGGCTCCATGCCAACGATTTTGCCTGTCGAATCCAGCATGCCGTAGGGCGGATAGTCAGCTTTCGTGCCGACAACTAGAGTGCCCTTCTTTTTGATATCCTCAATCGTTCCAGCTACCGCAATGCCAGTAAGCATGCAGGCTGCAAACCCGATCACGCCGAATATTTTAAACCCGTGCTTCACGTCCATCTCCTTGACTCGCGGCTCTGCCGCGACGAACTCTCCACATCGATGATTTCTTGCCTCAAAATCTGGCGAGATATGATCCGCCCAATTTTGGTGCAAAAGGCGAGCGTAGATAATTTCGGAAAACGTTCAACCATTTATATCGCTAAATCGCGCTAAACGTTCGCAAATAGCTCGCTCGTTACAAAAATTAGGCTCATCTGCAAACGATCGCTCAACGCTCCGTTGAACAAGAGTGTGGAGTGCCAGTTAACGGGCCGCAGCCCGAAATCATTAATGTGTCTAATTTCACCCTTGCATTATGCATATCCTGCTACTGTTGCTATCCATGACCAGCCGCTATTCCGCCTTCCGCTTGTTCCGCGAAGCCCTGAGCGCGCAAAAGGGCTGGACGCCTGCATGGGCGGACGCCGAGCCGAAAAGCGGCTATGACGCCATCATAATCGGCGGCGGCGGCCACGGTCTTGCCACTGCATATTATCTCGCAAAGCTACACGGCCTGCGAAATGTGGCCGTGCTGGAAAAGGGCTGGATCGGGGGCGGCAACACGGGCCGCAACACGACCATCATCCGCTCCAACTATTTGCTCCCGCAGAACGCGCAGTTTTACGAGCACTGCCTGAAGCTCTGGGAGAACCTCAGCCTCGATCTGAATTTCAATGTCATGTTCAGCCAGCGCGGCGTGCTCAACCTCGCCAACTCCGATGCGCAGATGGACGCCTACGCGCGACGCGGCAACGCCATGCGCCTGTCCGGCATCGACAGCGAGTTGCTCGAACGCGATCAGGTGCGCCGCATGGTTCCGCATATGGATTTCTCCGAGCGCGCGCGGTTCCCGATTTACGGCGGGCTTCTGCAGAAGCGGGGCGGCACCGCCCGGCATGATGCGGTTGCTTGGGGGTATGCGCGCGCGGCCTCTGCCTTCGGCGTCGATATCATCCAGAAATGCGAGGTGACGGGCTTCCGGATGGCGGACGGTCGCATTACGGGCGTTGAGACGACACGCGGCTTCATCGGAGCCGAGCGTGTAGGCATGGCGGTTGCGGGGCATACCTCGCAGGTGGCGGCGATGGCGGGGCTAAAGCTGCCGATCGAAAGTCAGGTCTTGCAGGCTTTCGTCAGCGAGGCGCTCAAGCCATTTCTGGATACCGTCGTGACGTTCGGCGCAGGCCATTTCTATATTAGCCAGTCGGACAAGGGCGGGCTGGTTTTCGGCGGCGATCTCGATTTCTACAACAGCTATGCCAGCCGGGGAAACATGCCCATGGTGGAAGACGTGGCCAGCGCTGCGATGTCGTTGTTTCCCAGCCTCGGGCCACTGCGCTTGCTGCGCTCGTGGGGCGGCATCATGGACATGACGATGGACGGCTCGCCGATCATCGGGCTGACGCCAGTCGACAATCTCTATCTCAACGGCGGCTGGTGCTATGGCGGCTTCAAGGCGACGCCCGGCTCCGGCTGGGTTTTCGCCCACACCATCGCGACCGGCACGCCGCATCCGCTCAACGCGCCGTTTTCGCTCGACCGTTTCGAAACCGGACGCCTGATCGACGATAAAGGCTCCGGCCCCTACCCATGGCTGCATTGATATGAACAACGCCGGGAGCGGTCGCTCATGCTGATCCCATGCCCGCACTGCGGTGCGCGAGACCACGCCGAGTTCGCATACTCAGGCGACGCCGGGCTTTCGCGCCCCGCCCCCGACGCCGCAGACAGCGTGTGGCTCGATTACGTCTATCAGCGTAACAACGCGTCCGGCGACCATGTCGAGTTGTGGCATCATATTTACGGCTGCCGTCAGTATATCGCGGTTTCGCGAAACCTGCGCACGCATGAGATCAGCGGCGCGCAGTTCGCCTCAAAGCCCAGGGCCGAATCATGAACGGACAGGCCTTCAGGCGCGCTGGCGGGCAGATAATCGACCGCACCAAACCCTTGCGCTTCCGGTTTGACGGCAAACCCTACGAGGGCTTTGCTGGCGACACGCTCGCATCCGCGCTCATGGCGAACGGCGTCAGGTTGCTCGGGCGCAGCTTCAAATATCACCGGCCGCGCGGCCTGATGGCCATTGGCTCGGATGAACCGAACGCGCTCATCACCGTTCGCCGGGACGGCAATACGGAGCCGAATACCCGCGCCACGATGATCGAGCTGTACGACGGGCTGGAGGCGACCAGCCAGAATGCATGGCCATCGCTGCGCTTTGACCTGGGGGCTGTCAGCAACGCCGTCTCGCCAATGATACCTGCCGGCTTCTATTATAAGACTTTCATGGGGCCGACGCGCCACGCGTGGATGTTTTACGAAGCATTGATCCGGCGGGCGGCGGGTCTTGGTTTCGCAAGCCGCGAGCCGGACGCGTCAAGCTACAGCAAAATGAATGCGCATGCCGAGGTGGTTATCGTCGGCGCGGGCGAGGCGGGGCTTCGCGAAGCGCACGCAGCGGGACAAACCGGCGTTCGCGTTATCCTGATCGACGAGGCCGCCCAGCCCGGCGGCTGGCTTTTGCGCGAGCGTGATCATAGCTCCATAGCGCCGCTGATTGCCGCTGTGCGCGAGATGCCGAACGTCACAATACTCTCCCGCACCACCGCGTTCGGCGTTTATGACGGCTTGCAGGTGGCCGCCGTGGAGCGCATTCAGGATCATTTGCCTATCGTGAACGCGCGTGCGCCTCGCCAGCGACTTTGGCTGATCCGTGCTCAGCGCATCGTGCTAGCGGCGGGCGCAATCGAGCAACCGCTGCTGTTCGAGGGCAACGACCGACCCGGCGTGATGATGGCGGGCGCGGCGCGAGGCTATATCAACCAGTTTGGCGCGGCTCCGGGCAGTCGGGTCGTGATCGCGACGAACAATGACACCGGATATCAAACCGCGTTCGACTTCGCCGCCGCCGGTCTGCCGGTTACGGCGATTCTGGACGCTCGGGATGCAGCGCCCGAGCCGTTGGCGGATGAGGCGCGCGCGCTGAATATCGCTGTCGTTGCGCGAGCGTCCATTCAACGGACGGTGTATTCAGGCGCTTTGCGCGGCGTCGTGGCGGATGTGGCTGGGAAATCCGCGCAGTACGATTGCGACGTGGTCGCCATGTCCGGCGGCTGGGCGCCCGCGGTGCATCTCTCCACGCATTTGGGGGGCAAGCCCGCATTCGAAGAAACGCGCGGGATGTTCCTGCCCGCCGCGCTGCCATCGGGCATCTCCTGCGTCGGCGCGATGACCGGCGAGGGGCTTCCGAAGATGAGCGTCGCTGCATCGTCGGCGGAGCGCGCTTTCGTCGATTTCCAGAACGACGTGACCATCAAGGACGTGAAGCTGGCTCACCGCGAGGGCTACCGCTCAGTCGAGCATCTGAAGCGATACACCACGCTCGGCATGGGCACCGACCAAGGCAAGACGGCGAATATCGCGGGCCTGTCGACGATGGCGGCCTTGACCGGGCAGCCCATCGCGGCGACCGGCACGACCACGTTCCGCCCGCCTTATACGCCCGTCAGCATCGGTGCGCTGGGCGGCCTTGAAACGGGCGAGCATCTGCGCCCTCTCCGCCGCACGCCGATACAGGACTGGCACGAAGCGAACGGCGGCCTGATGGCGGTTTCGGGCCTGTGGAAGCGCCCCAAGGGCTATCCGAAACCGGGCGAGGATATTCTGGCGGCGCAAATTCGCGAGGCGCGCATGGTCCGCGAGGCTGTCGGCATCGTCGACGTTTCGACGCTTGGGAAAATCGAGGTTCAGGGGCCGGACGCCGCAGAGTTTTTGGATCGCATCTATTGCAGCCCCGTCAAGAACCTGAAGATCGGCCGCTCCCGCTATGGCGTCATGCTCCGCGAGGACGGCGTCGTGATGGACGACGGCACACTGGCCCGCCTCGGCGCGAACCATTATTACGTCACGACCACCACCGCGCAGGCGGCGAAGGTGCTCGCTCATATGGAGTACCACGCGCAGGTCACGTGGCCGGAGTTGCGCGTTAGCATCATCTCTGTCAGCGATCAGTTCGGCGCGATTGCGGTCGCCGGGCCGCAGTCGCAGCGTTTGCTGGCGCGGCTTGCGGGGGCGGATGCATTCGACGACGCGACGTTTCCCTATCCATCGCTCAAAAGCATCTCGTTCGGCGGCGTCGAGGTGCGGGTTCTGCGGGCGAGTTACTCCGGCGAGCGGGCCTACGAGCTGCACGTTCCCGCCGCATATGCGCTGAGTTTGTGGGAGGCGCTGCTGGAGGCGGGAGCCAAACCGTATGGCGTCGAGGCGATGGCCATTTTGCGCATTGAGAAGGGGCATGTCGCTGGCCCTGAAATTGATGGACGAACCACACCTGCCGATCTCGGCCTTGCAAAGCTGGTGCGGATGGACAAGGAGTTCATTGGCCGCCGGATGCTGCAAAGACCGGGCATCGCCGATGCGTCGCGGCCGTCGCTTGTTGGGCTTGCGCCGGTCGATGAGGCTTCACGCATCCGTAGCGGCGCGCAGATCACCCTGACGGATGTCGGCAAAAGCGCGCCCATGATCGGGCACGTGACGTCATCCTGCTTTAGCCCAGTTAAGGGGCATCCGATTGCGCTCGCCCTGATTTCGAACGCCGCCGAAATGCGGGATAAGATCGTTTTCGCGCGCTATCCGCTGCGCAACGAGACCGTCGCCGTGCGGGTGGTTTCGGCTGTGTTTTATGATGCCGAGGGGGCGCGCCTGCATGTCTGATTTCCGTTTGCGCGCCGAGGCATGTCTGGGGGCAGGTGCTCCGCCGCGCTCATTCGGCTCGCTTGTGCATATTACCGAGCGGTCGCCGGTATTCGCGCTTGAGATCGCGGGCTTTGGCGCTCCGAACGATGGCGATGTAGCGCATTTTCAGGCTGCCCTGGGCGCTGCGCCACCTGCGCCGGGAGCGGTCGCGCGCGGGCCTGCGGCGGAAGTCCTGTCAGTCGGGCCGAACCGCTGGATCGCGATTGCCGATACGCCGATGCACTTCCCTCCAAGTGAAAATTTTGCCGTAACCGATCTTAGTTCGGCTCGTGGATGCTTTCTGCTTTCGGGGGCTAAGGCCAGCACTGTGCTCGCGAAAGGAACGAGCGTCGATCTCGACCCAACGGTTTTCACGGCAGGCAGCGTGATAGTAACGCGCATCGGGCATTTTTCGGCGGTCGTCTGGAGACCGTCCGACGGCGACGGGTTTGCCGTTCTGGTTTCGCGGAGTTACGCGCGCTCGTTCTATGACTGGGTGATATTGGCTTCGGCTGAATTCGGGTGAGGTTGATGGGGTGAAAACCAGCCGCTCTGGCGCGGCTGGTCAATTCCGGCATTAACGACGCTCTTTAGCGCCATCGTCGTCGTCATCATCATCATCATCATTGTCGCGATCGCCGCGCTTCTTGGATGAGCCATCGTCATCATCATCGTCAACATGCTGAAGCAAGCAGTTGCTGGCGCATGCTGACACTTCCGGCGCGATTGTCAGCGGCGCGGCTTTCGCCGAGGACGGCAGTCCGAATGCCGCTGTCATCGCCAGAGCGAAAGTCCAGCACACGGCTTGAAAAAATCTCATAAATATCTCCATTGGTCATTCCGCGCTTGAACACGCGCACCGCTAATCAATCTGGGAAGGGAATGTTCCCTCATTGAAAAACATGAAGAATTTACAAGAAGTGATAAGCCGCTTAGACGGGGATCAGCGCCCAATAGTCGAGGTCCAGCACGACGCTGTCATCATACGCTTTCGCGTCCTTCATGAGCGGGAAGTCGGCGCAGGCGCGGTTTTTGGTGGCGATGGTGCGGATGCGGAGCGCCCCGAGGTCGGTGCGGCCTGGCAAGGTTGCGGTATCCAAAATCTCCGACCACGCGTAAATCGTGTCGCCCGCAAATGACGGCGCGACATGGCGTCCGCCGTTGATCGCGGCGATATGGAAAGCGTTGGCGAGGCCGTTGAACGACAGCGCACGCGCAAGCGAAATAATATGCCCTCCGTAAACGATGCGCTTGCCGAACCGGCCCTGCGCCTCGGTATGGAGGTTGAAATGCACTTTCGCGGTGTTCTGAAACAGCCGCGCGGCCATCTGATGCTCGGCGTCCTCGATGGTCATGCCGTCGACGTGGTCGATCTTCTCGCTTGCGGCATAATCGGCGAAACGGTGCGGCGAACCGGCAAGCGCGAGGTCATACCCTTGCGCGTTGATCGCGGGCGCCGCTGCGCCCAGAACATCAGGCGAGACCTGCGCCGGCAGATCGGGGACAACGGCGTCGGCGACGGCCGCATCCTCGTCACGCTTGCGCACCATCACCCAGCGCACATAGTCGAGAACCGTGCCGCCATGCTGGTTCTTTCCGGTTGAACGGACATAGACGGTGCCCGTCTGGCGGTTCGAGTTCTCCTTAAATCCGATAACTTCGGATGTCGTGGAGACCGTATCCCCGGGAAACACCGGCTTCAAAAAGCGGCAATCCGCATAACCGAGATTGGCGATGGCGTTCAGCGAGATGTCGGGCACCGTTTTGCCGAACACCATATGGAAAACGAGCATGTCATCCAGCGGCGCCTGCCCATAGCCCATGGCCTTTGCAAACGCGTCGGACGATTGCACGGCGAAGCGCGAACCGAAAAGCGCAGTGTATAGCGAAGCGTCGCCCGCCGTGATCGTGCGCGGCGTCGCATGCACGATCTGCTGTCCGACGCTGAAATCCTCGAAAAAATTGCCGGGATTGGTTTTTGTCATTGGGCCGCATTTCCGCTTTTTGCGCGTGAACTATTTAAATCGATTTGCCGGGACGATGCCGAAGCAGCGCTCGTTTCGCTCCATGCCGATTTTCTCATAAAAGCCGACAGCGGCGGGAGCGGAAATGAGGTAAAGCGACGCTTTGGGATGCAGTTCGCGCCGCGTGGCGTCTAGCAACGTTTTGCCGACGCCGTGTCCCTGGTAGGCGCGATCGACCGCAAGGTCAGAGCAGTAGCAGCAATAGGTGAAATCGGTGACGCAGCGCGAAACGCCGATGAGCTTGCCGCCATCGCGGGCGGTTACGATGAGATTGGCGTTCGCCAGCATCCCCGCGATGCGTTCGGCGTCATTCACGGGCCTGCGCTCGCCAAGCGTTGAGCGCGCGAGCACCGACAGGAACTCATCCGCCGTCAGGGCGGCTTCGCGTTGATATGTTATGTCCGGCGTGGTCATTCGAGAGGCAACCCCGCGTCGATCCACGCGCTAAGGCCTCCGTCCAGATGCGCCACCGGACTGTGACCGGCCTCGAGCAGTTTCTCCGCCGCGATTTTCGAGCGGATGCCGACGGCGCACAACAGCACGGGCTGCTTACCGGGCTCGTTCGGTATGGCGCGCGGGTCGAACTGGCGCAGCGGATGCAAAACCGAGCCTTTGATATGCCCGTTCGCGAATTCGTCAGGGTTGCGAACGTCGATGATGATGATCTGCCCCTTGTCCATGAGCGTTTTCGTTTCATTGGGCGAAAGCAGCACGAGCGCGCCGTTCGCCAACTGTTCCGTCCCCGCCATAGCCCGCTCCCCGTTTGCGTATCATCGCTATACAACAACCTGTACCTGCATGCAAAGAGCCGCCGCGACCTGTTATAGATACCTGCGGGAGCAAGAACACGGAGCCACATATGAAACGCGTCGTCACCCTCATCGCCAGCGCCACGGAGATTGTGTCGGCTCTGGGCTGCCGCGATTGGATCGTCGGGCGCAGCCATGAGTGCGATTATCCGCCGGATGTTTCCGCGCTCCCGATCCTGACGGAGCCGAAGTTTCCTCTACATGGCACGAGCTATGAGATTGATGAGCGCGTGAAGGCCATCGTGGCCGAGGGCGCGAGCGTCTACCGCGTGGACGCGGAACGGCTGAAGGCGCTGGCGCCGGACGTGATCGTCACGCAGGATCAGTGCGAGGTGTGCGCCGTCAGCCTGAAGGATGTCGAGGCGGCCGTGTGCGACTGGATGGGCGCCAGCGCACAGATCGTTTCGTGCAAGCCCGATGCGCTCAAGGA
>JBGSLP010000230.1:0-6717 GCA_041740655.1 Alphaproteobacteria bacterium | reverse complement strand
ATGCGCGCGATTCGCATAAGGGATATTATGGAAAATTACGCAGTCCCATCCTTGCCAGGCGCAGCTTCGTAATAACGATGCACGAGGCGGTCGAGCAACCGTACGCCGAAGCCCGAACCCCAGCTCTGGTTTATATCCGTCAATGGCGAGCCCATAGCCGTGCCTGCTATGTCGATATGCGCCCAAGGCATGTCGTTTTTGACGAAGCGTTTCAGGAACTGCGCTGCGGTGATCGACCCCGCGTCGCGACCGCCGATGTTCTTCATATCCGCGGTGGATGACTCGATCATTTTGTCATATTTCGCGCTGAGCGGCAGCCGCCAGACCTTTTCGTCCGTGTCTTGACCGGCGGAAACTAATCTTTCCGACAACTGATCGTTATTGCTGAAAAGGCCCGCGTATTCTTTCCCAAGCGCCACGATTATTGCGCCGGTCAGCGTTGCGAGCGTCACCGCAAATTTGGGTTTTATATGCTCCTGCGTATAGGTCAGCAGGTCGGCGAGCACGAGGCGGCCTTCGGCATCCGTGTTCAGAATTTCAATCGTCTGGCCGGACATCGACGTGACGATGTCGCCCGGTCGCTGGGCGCCACCGCTCGGCATATTCTCGACAAGTCCGACAACGCCGACGACATTCACCGGCGCGCGGCGCTTCGCCAGTTCGAGCATTAGCCCGGCCACGCATGCAGCCCCGCCCATATCGCCCTTCATGTCCTCCATGCCCTGCGCAGGCTTCATGGAGATACCGCCGGTATCAAAGGTGACGCCCTTGCCGATGAAACAGATCGGTTTAGCGCGTTTGTTCTTGGCGCCGTTCCATCGCATGATGACGGCAAAGGTCGGCTTATCGCTGCCTTGCCCGACGCCAAGCAGCGCGAGCATTTTGAGTTCCGCCAGTTTCGCCTCGTCAAGCACCTCGACCTCAAGGCCGTGCGTCTCCAACGCCTGAAGTCGATCCGCGAATTCGAGCGGCCCGAGCAGGTTGGCAGGCTCGTTCACTAGATCGCGGGCCATCACGACGCCCTCGCCGACCGCTTGCAGATGAGCGAAATGCGACGCGGCCTCGTTAGGCGACGAGCAATAAATATCGATTTTTGCGACGCCGCCGGGGTCTTCGCCCTCACCTGCATCAGACTTTTTCGTCTTATATTTCTTGAATTTATAGCTGCGCAGAACAATGCCAAGCGCAATGTTGGCGGCGCTTTCGCCGGAAATCGCCGGACCCTTGCCGTTGGTTTCCGCGACAACGCTGGCGACACCATCCTTGAGCGCCGCAAAGCGCGCGCCGAGTACACCGCCGAGGCTCAACCAGTCATTCGCGCCATACTCTTCATACTTTCCGAGTCCCGCAAAAAGGACCCGGTCGCAGGACAGCTCGGCGGGCGCCAGCACCTCAACGACGCTCTTTGATTTCCCCTTGAAATCGGCCGCCGCAATGGCTCGCGTCAGCGTGCCGCCGGATTTCTGATCGAGCGATTTCGCCAGGGGCGGCATTGCGCCGCTTTCATCGATCAGCAGGGCGACCGTTTGGCCATCCGGCTTGTTAAACGGAACGAAATTTATGATTGCGGGGTCGATCATCGAATAATTCTACATCCTGGCGTCGCCCCGCCACTGGCGAGGAACGGACGCGATATTGTGAAAGAAATCATGACTTGGGGGGAATTCGCACCGTTTTTAATTTACAGCGTCCTAAAAGCTTTGCAACCGTCTTTGACGGGCCGCCGAAAATTAGCCATGGATTGCTGTCACTCGCAGACGTTGAAACTCAAGGTGTCATCGAATGGATCTCATAGGGCGTTATCTGTTTCGTCAGGCGGGCAACGCCCTGCTCATGATTCTGATCACGTTGACATTGATTGTCTGGTTATCCCTGGCGCTTAAGCAACTGTCGCTGGTGACGAGCCAGGGTCAAGGATTCCTTGTTTTTCTGAAGATCACGTCTCTCGGCATCCCGAACCTGATCGCGATCGTCGCGCCGGTCGCGCTTCTCATTGCGTGCCTGCATAGCCTGAACCGCATTAATAGCGACAGCGAACTTATCGTTCTGACGGCTGCTGGATCACCGGTGTGGCGTGTTTTGAAGCCGTATCTTCTGCTTGGCGTACTCGTCATGCTATTTACGCTAGCGGTGAATGCGTATTTCCTGCCGAAAAGCATGCGTCTGCTAAAGGAATATATCACGCAGGTGCGCACGGACATTATCTCCCAGGTGCTGCAACCTGGTCAGTTTTCGAGCGCGGACAGAGGCTTGACGTTTCACATCCGCGATCGTGATCGCGACGGAAAGCTGCTTGGGCTGATGGTGCATGACGAGCGCGACACAAAGCGCGTTATGACGTATCTGGCGGACCATGGCCGGATAATCGAGCAGGACGGCAAATCGTTCCTGATCATGTACGAAGGCCACATTCATCGACAGCAGCCTAACGAAGCCGAAATCAATATCGTATCGTTCGACAGCTATCTTTTCGACCTCAGTCAGATGACGGGCGCCGACAAAAAGGGCAAATCCTCCGATAAGGGGTATAAACCCCGAGAACTTTTTATACACGAGCTTATATGGCCAGACGTTGATAATATCGAGTATAGGAAAAACAAGGGCAAGTTTTACGCTGAACTGCACGAGCGGCTCTCCAACCCGCTGTATCCAATTCTTTTTGTTCTAATCGCTGTGCTTCATCTCGGCACTGCGCGAACAACGCGTGAGGGGCGTATGGAGAGCCTTATAATGGCGTTTACCGTCGCCGCGCTGTTTCGCGTCATAGGCCTGACGCTAACGAATATGGCTGCCAAGAAAGCATGGGCGGTGGCGGCGATGTACGGGTTGCCATTGATCGGAATCATCGGCGTTTTGCTGATGCTTGCGTTCAACATCAAGCCCCTCAAAATCCCATCAATCTCGTTCCGACTTCCGTCCTTCAGACTGGCGCCGCAAAAATGACATTTCGCTGAGAGCATCTTCTGCCGGGGACAAGGGATTATCATGACAGCCTTGAATACGCTCGGGCGCTATATGTCGAAGCGCTTTCTACTCTCGGTCTTTAGCGTTTTTTTTCTGTGCTATATTCTGATTTTCTTTATCGACTTCATCGAAATTCTTCGTGAAGGCGGGAAGAAAGGCGGAGCCTCGACGGGCACGCTTGCGCTGATCACATTCCTGCGATTACCGGCATTCACAGAGTTGACCCTGCCCTTTGCCGTGCTGATTGGCTCGATGGGCGCTTTCCTCATGCTGAGTCGCACTTCGGAGTTGATCATCATACGATCGTCGGGCGTTTCCGTCTGGCAATTCCTGCAGCCTGGCGTCCTTGTCGCGCTCATAATCGGTATTGCGGCAATCACGTTGTACAACCCACTTGCAGCCAAGGCGAAAGCATACTCCGAGCAGCTCTACGCCGACAGTTTTGGCGGGGAAAAGTCCGTCTTGTCGAAAGGTAAAGGCGGTGCGTGGCTGCGTCAGGACGGCGCTGACGGGCAATCGATCATCTATGCAAAAGCCGTTGCGAATAGAGGCATTTCACTAGCCGGAGTGAGCCTGTTGCAATTTGACAGCAACAAAAAATTTCTTGAGAGAATTGAGGCTCAAAAGGCCACTTTGAAGAATGGCTACTGGCAACTAGAAAACGCTCAAATCAGCACCAGCGATGGTCAATCAAGCTTTTATAAGCAGTATTTAGTAAGTACCTATTTATCTCCTGAACAAGCGACCGAGAGCATCGGCTCTCTGGAGAGCATATCTTTCTGGGAATTACCACGGTTTATCGAGTTCGCAGAACGCGCTGGTCTGTCGTCTGACAAATACAAGCTTTACTATCAGTCGCTTCTTGCTAAGCCATTACTTATGGCCGCAATGGTGCTCGTTGCCGCCACCTGCACCTTGAGAGCCTTTCGTTTCGGAAAGATCCAGACTATGGTGATCACGGGTTTGAGCACGGGATTCGCTTTCTTCATCTTCTCCGAACTGTCGCGGAAATTGGGGAGCTCGGGTCTGGTGTCCGCTCAGGTGGCAGCCTGGGCGCCTATCCTCATCGCCACATTCTTGGCTCTGGCAGTACTGTTAAATCAGGAAGATGGTTGAGGATGCGGGAACGATTACGAACAGCGGGATTGGTATGAGACCGACTGAAAAGTCATCCTTTATTTCTGCCATGCTCCGCAGCGTTGGTGTTGCGGTCGCGCTTGCGCATCTCATGGGTGCGTCTGCGATGGCCGCTGAAACCGGCGAAGGCTTGCTGAAACAGCAGTTCGGCGCGAACAAGAACCAGCCGCTCCTGCTTCAGGCCGACCAGATGGTGTATGACCGCCAGAACAATCAAGTCGTCGCCAAGGGCAATATCGAAATTTACTATAACAACTATGTGCTGCTGGCTGACGAGATCATCTACGATCAGGGTTCAAACACCCTTACGGCCTCAGGCAATGTGCGCATTAAAGAGCCGGATGGCTCCGTCGTGAACGCAGACAAAATAACGCTAACCGATAACTTCCGCGACGGCTTCATTCAGACTTTGCGGGTTGTGACTAAGGATGATGCGCGCATATCGGCTGCGAACGCGACCCGCAAGGACGGCGATACGACCGAGTTTGAGAATGGGCAGTTTACGCCCTGCAAGGCGTGCGAGAAAAACCCGGAAGCGCCGCCGATCTGGCGCATCAAGGCGACAAAGATCATTCACAAGAAAGCCGAGCAGAATATTTACTATGAAAATGCCAAACTGGAATTTTTTGGCGTGCCCGTTGTTTATGTTCCATATTTCTATCACCCTGATCCCACCGTAAAAAGGCGCTCGGGTTTTCTCACTCCTGCATACGGAAACTCCACCGAGCTAGGTTTCACGGCAGAAATCCCGTATTATTATGCATTTTCGCCTAGCTACGATCTAACCGTAACGCCGGTGGTTACAACTGAAGCTGGATTTTTGGTCAAGGCAGACTGGCGACAGAGGCTTGATACGGGCACATATCGCATTCGCTTTTCGGGTGTGTACGACGAAAGCCCGAATGATTTTGTCGACGACGAATTCCGCGGCTCGATTGACACCAAAGGCGAATTCAGCCTCGGCTCATTCTGGAAATGGGGATGGGACGGCACGATCGAATCCGACGACACGTTCCGTCGATTCTACAAGATCGATAACATTTACCAAACTGATCGGATTTCGCAGGTGTTCCTGACCGGCCAAAGTGAAAAGAACTATTTCTCCGCTCGGATGTACCACTTCGGCGGCCTCACGTTCAGGGAGACCAGTGAAGCTGACTCGACCGTGCATCCTGTCATTGACTACAATTACATATTTAAAGACCCCGTCATGGGAGGCGAACTGAGCTTTAACGCTAATGCGTTGTCTCTCACCCGTGAGGATGGCGCCGATACTCACCGCGTCGTCGCTGAGAGTACTTGGCGTAAATCATTCACTGACCCAATTGGACAGGTGATCACACCCTTCGTTTATGCTCGAGGTGATCTTTATCGTGTATCCAGTTTCACCGATCCGATCGATGACAGTCGAAGCGACGGGGACACAATTGGACGGGGCACCGCTGCGGCGGGCGTTGAGTATCGGTATCCATTCGTTAAACACACGGCAAATGCATCGCACACGGTCGAACCGATTGCCCAAATCATTGCGCGTCCTGGCGTTAATGACCAGGAAGGCGTTCCCAACGAGGATGCAAACAGCCTGATTTTCGATGATACGTTGTTGTTCGATATCGACAAGTTCTCAGGCTATGATCGGTTGGAAACAGGCACCCGAGCTAATGTCGGCGCTCAGTACAGCTTCCAGACTAACAGCGGGTGGAGCGTGCGCACACTGGCTGGGCAGAGCTATCAGGTCGCAGGGCAGAACTCTTATTCGAACGACACTGGCCTTGGCGAAACTGCGTCTGATTACGTGACCGGTTTCTATGTGAACACCCCGCAAAATCTGCGTTTCATATCTCAAGCCCGTTTCGACCAAAAAGATCTGGAGCTTAAGCGTCAGGATGTTCAGGTTGTGGCGGCTTTGGGCCCGGTCTACGGGGCGGCAAGTTATGTCGATGCAAAAGCCCAACCGGAACTTGGCTTTAGCGAAGACCGGGAGGAGTTTTCTGGTCTAGCAGCGTTGCGTCTTTCGGAATTCTGGACGTTGTTCGCTGATATGCGCTATGATTTGGCGGACGATCAGTTCATTCGGGATAGTGTAGGAATACGCTATGCAGACGAGTGTTTCGTGCTCTCCGTGACGTACGCGCAGCAGTTTATCCGAGACGGCGACATCAAGCCTGATGAGTCAGTGCTTGTACGGTTCGAGCTCAAGGGCGTAGGTAGCTCCGCCGAGACTACGGACAGCATCGGTGAAATTTCACCAGAAGCCAGCCTGATCAAGTAAATTGTTTTGACAGATAGTTGGCGACGCAAGACACCATAAGCGTGATTGATCACTTATTTGTTGCGTCATAATCGCGCCAGGAACGCGCGATACTCCTCGATACACCCCTAGGACGTATCGTTAGAAGTCAAATGCAATGAATTGGAATTTCGGCATGAGCGGACCTCACCTTTTACTAAACCGAGTGCGTGTAGCATTTCTCTTTCTCGCGCTCTTTGGATCGGGAATAACTCTTGCCACGCCCTCGTTCGCCGACCTCGGCGTTGCTGTGATGGTGAATGGCCAGCCAATCTCGACGCGTGAAGTTCAGTTGCGGCAACGCTTTCTGGCAATCACATCGGGCT
>JBGSLP010000229.1:0-1500 GCA_041740655.1 Alphaproteobacteria bacterium | reverse complement strand
GCGACTTACGAATTCAGCGGCAATGGCTCGGTCGGCGCTGGGAAACTGGAGATCACCGAGGCCTCGCCGTCGTCGAGGGTTGCAATGAACCTGAACATGATCAAGCCGATGGAGGCAAACAACCGCGTCGAGTTCACGCTGGAACCGCAAGGCGACAGCACCAAGGTGACTTGGGCGATGAGCGGCGAAAGTTCCTACATAGGCAAGATCGTATGCCTGTTCTTCAACATGGACGCCATGGTCGGCGGCGATTTCGAGGCCGGACTCGCAAGCCTCAAGGCCGTCGCCGAGCGGTAAGCGCGGGCGTTGCCGCGATTGGAGGCGATACACCATGACAGGTCGCTCCCTAGGCGCCATGCCGCCGCTGCCGCAAATTCGGCGAAGCGCCCCGGCTGAACACAAGAGCCGCCGCCGCATCAGGCGCCCTCTCGCCGTCGCCATGAAGCGCGTTTTCGCCGCGCCGCGCGACAAGGTCTGGAATGCGTGGACCGACCATAGCGTCATGGCGCGTTGGCTGCCGCCGGTCGGCTTTTCGATCATCGAGTGCAGCGCCGATGTGCGTTACGGCGGAGCGTGGCGGTTTCACATGCGCGCCCCGGACGGCGAGGATTTCCGGATCGGCGGCGCCTATCGCGAGATCACAGCGCCGGAGCGGCTGGTCTTCACGTGCCGTTGGAACGAGGAAGGCCCGGAGACGCTCGTCAAGGTCACGCTTTTCGCTATCGACGGCGCCACCGCGATGACATTCCGACAAACCGGCTTCACGTCAAGGCCGTCACGCGACGGGCACGGGGAAGGCTGGGGCGAATGTTTCGATCAGTTGGCCGATACTTTAAATTCACTTCAGGAGATTTCGAAATGACACGGATAATTGGCGTGTGCGCCTTGATCCTGCTTGCGCCCGTAGCCTTGCAAAGCCACGCGCAGGAGCCGAAAGCGACGTCGCCTGCGCCAGACCTCCCCGCTGGCCTTTACTCTCTCGACAAAACACACGCCTCTTTGACATTCCGGGTCAATCATCTGGGCCTTTCGCGATATACCGCGCGGTTCAAGCGATTTGACGCGCAGCTTCAGTTCGAGCCGGCAAACCCGGTCGCCTCGCGCGTCACGGTCACCGTCGATCCACGTTCTCTGGAAACAGATTTTCCTCTACCCGCGCCCGATTTCAACGCGAAGCTGCTGGGGCCGGACTGGCTGAATGCCGCGCAGTTTCCGCAGATCGTATTTCGGTCGACATTGGTGGAGCTTACCGGCCCCAGCGCCGCAAAGATCACGGGCGATCTCGAACTGCATGGCGTAACGCGGCCGGTTACGCTGGAGACGACATTCAACGGGGGCTACTCAGGCCATCCGATGGATCCGTCCGGTTCCCGGATCGGCTTTTCCGCAACCGGCGCCTTCAAGCGCTCCGAGTTCGGCATTGTGGCTGGCATTCCGCCGGAGGGTTCGAAAATGGGCGTCAGCGATGAGGTTGAGGTCATTATCGAAGTCGAGTTCACA
>JBGSLP010000228.1:0-1700 GCA_041740655.1 Alphaproteobacteria bacterium | reverse complement strand
GCGATGCGAGGTGGTCCGCGCAGGCTGCGTCGTCAGGAAATCGCGCCTCGAACTGGGCGCGCGAGAGGGGTCGGTCATGCCTCCAGCGGCTCGCCATACAGGAACATCAAGGG
This sequence comes from Alphaproteobacteria bacterium, assembly GCA_041740655.1. GTDB lineage: Bacteria > Pseudomonadota > Alphaproteobacteria > Rhizobiales > Rhodomicrobiaceae > JAWXCE01. The sequence continues at coordinate 1,587 of JBGSLP010000228.1, read as the reverse complement.
AACTTACACCCTACTGCAAGGGCTGGACACCAAATGCTGTGCCCCCGGAGCCAACGGGAGAAGCCTTTGCTCGATAAACTCCACGGACGGAACAAACGACTTCAATGCAATACCGGAAATATCATTCTCAGATATGAGTAATGAGTGACGAGGGATGCCCCAATCTATTGCAAGATCAGGATCATCAAAACGCACAGTGACAGCTTTATCCGGATTGTACAGATTGTCTATTTTGTAAACAACCTCCGTTTCGGCTTCAAGAACGAGAAAGCCATGCAGAAAGCCACGTGGTATCCACAGCATCTCGCCGCCATCGCAGGTCAATTCCTCCGATATCCAGCGGCCATACCAGGGTGAGCCTTTTCTCACATCGACGGCGATGTCGCGGATACGGCCGCGGCTCACCCGCACCAGTTTCGCTTGCGCAAAGGGCGCATGCTGGAAGTGAAGCCCGCGCAAAACCCCAACTTCGCGAGAGACTGACGCTGCGTCTTGAATGAACCGTGGCGTCAGACCCGCTTGGGCCATCGAAACATCGTTCCAGAACTCGACAAAGTAGCCTCGCGCATCGCTGTGTCGATGCGGCACGATCTTCAACAGGTCCGGAATGGCGAGCGACGTTATCTCCAACGGGCGACTCCGTCAGCCTGATGCCTCTACGCCAAAAGACGCCGCAGCCACGAGTGGCCGCGACGTCTCTCCACTAATTGGTTATGTTGGCGATCGAATTGGCCGCTCCAACCGTCGAGCCTGGGAGAACCTGCGACAGGACGCGGTTCCACGTCGTGACCGGCTGTTCAGCCACGAAGACGACATCGTTTGGCGCCAGGGCGACACGTGTGGCCAGCGCCAACCCTGCAGCATTCGCCGCATTCAGGTGATAAGCAGAGACCTTTGATATGTCGCTCGGCGCGGAGCGAATGAGATAGATTTCCTCATAGTCGCCGGTGATGATCGAAATCCCCCGATTTTCGTGAAGGATGTCAGCCAAGGAGGCTGTGGTTTCGAAGGGCAAGGGGAACCGAAGCGGATTGTTCACCTCCCCCGTCAGATAGGCGTACTCGCGCTTGACGGCGCCAAGTTCGAGACGACGCAGAAAGGTGTTCTGAAGCCTGTCGAAGCGGTCGCTCTGAAAGCGCGCATTATCGGCGGCGGCGCGCGCGTCCTCGTTGCGGATGCGCAAGTTCTCCACCTCAATTCTGCGCAACTCGAGTTGCTCGTCAAACGCGCGCTGACGCGCCTGCTCTGTCAAGCCGACGTCGACAAATACGAAGTCTCCATCCTCAATCTGAATCTTGCTCGCGAGACTAGACCCATATACGGCGCGCAGTGGAATGGTGTATACTTCGTCGTTACGAGTAAGGAAAACCGTGGCGTCATCGACGTCAGCCAAGGCGACGCCCCCGGTTTCCTGAATGGCGTCTTGAAGCCGCAAAGGTGAGAATGTGATCGGAACTCGCCCGGGGGCCGCCACCGCGCCGCCGACGCTGGCGCTGCGCGCGTTGAACTCGACGATCTCCAGCGTGAAGGCCGGGTTTTCGCCGCTGTCGACAAAGGCCCGAAGCAGCGCCTCGCGGGCGGCGTCCA
>JBGSLP010000227.1:0-8422 GCA_041740655.1 Alphaproteobacteria bacterium | reverse complement strand
CAATCTCCTTGGAGGCCGTGTTGCGCCGCGCCTGCGCTTCCTGCAACTTCGTCACGACCGCGCGCCGCTCCTCATCCAGCGCCAGAATCGCTGCCGACTGAGGCTCAAGCCCGCGCCGCGCCAGCCCTGCGTCGAAGCCCTCGGCGTTCTCGCGAATCCATTTCAAGTCGTGCACGGCGGTCTCCTTAAGGCTCTATGCGGCAAGCGCCAGCTATAAAACCATGGGAGAAGCGCGTCCAGCGGGCATCGCCGGTAATACCCGCATTGTGTAAATGGGAGCTTCGGGCTTCTTTCAGGCGCAATTGTCATCCCCGCGCAGGCGGGGATCCAGAGGCTTGTTTCCAGACCCGAAGAAAGGCTGGATCCCCGCCTGCGCGGGGATGACGTTAGAGGTAGGCGGCTGGCGCGTGACTTAAGCGATGGGCGTGCGGCTGTGCTCGCCTTCGAGTATTTCCTCGGCGATTTTCTCGCAGAATGCGGGGATATCCTCGGGCTGGCGGCTGGTGATGACGCCCTCGTCGGTCACGACCGCCTCGTCGCGCCATTCAGCGCCCGCGTTGATCACGTCCGTCTTGATGGATTTGTACGATGTCGCGTTCTTGCCATTCAGCACGCCCGCCTCGATGAGCAGCCATGGCGCGTGGCAGATCGCGGCGATGGTTTTGCCGTCGTTGTAAAAATCGCGGACAAAGGCGACGGCGTCCGGGTTGGCGCGCAGGATGTCGGGGTTCATCTGGCCGCCGGGCAGCACGAGCGCGTCGTAATCCGTTACGGTCACTTCGGACAGAACTTTATCGACAGGCACGCTGGCGCCCCAGTCCTTCTCATCCCAGCCTTTGATCTCCCCAGCCTCGGGGGCGATCACATGCACGGTTGCGCCCTGCTCACGCAGCCAAGCGAGCGGCTTTTCAAGCTCCGATTGCTCGAAGCCGTTGGTCGATAGAATTGCGATGGTTTTGCCGGATAACTGCGCCATGATTTCCTCCATGTTTGCCCATGGAGAACGGCGAACGCGCTCAACTGTTCCGCAAGAGGGGCGTCATGCCTCGGCGGCGCGCGCGGCTTCGGCGGCTTCGCGCTTTTTCTCGACCATGCGCGCGGAAAGGATCGAAAGCTCATAGAGCAGCAGCGTCGGCACCGCGAGGCAGGTCTGGCTGATCGGATCGGGCGGCGTCAGGAGCGCGGCGACGGCGAACACCAGTACGATGGCATAGCGCCGCTTCGTTCGCAGCCATTCGGAGGTGACAAGGCCAGCCTTCGCCAGCAGCGTGAGCAAAACCGGCAACTGAAAGCAGAGGCCAAAGCCCAAAATCAGCGCCATGATGAAGCTGAGATACTCGCTCACCCGAGCGGTGAGTTGAATGCCGACCTGCCCTTCCGCAGCTGGTTGCTGCATCGACAGGAAGAACTTCATCGTGAGCGGGGTGATCACAAAATAGACCAGCATCGCCCCCAGCGTGAACAACACCGGCGTTGCAATGAGGAACGGCAGGAACGCGCCTTTCTCGTTCTTGTAGAGGCCGGGCGCGATGAACATGTATAGCTGCGTTGCGATGACGGGGAAGGCGAGGAAAAGCGCGCCAAATAGCGCCAGGCGCATCTGCGTGAAGAAAAATTCCTGCGGCGCCGTGTAAATCATCTCGACAGGCACGCTGTCGCCGGCAGCCCACTGATACGGCAGCACGAGGATGTTGTAGATGTCGCGCGCGAAGAAAAAGCACACGACAAAGCATGCGACGATCGAGATGATCGCCCAGATCAGGCGCTGGCGAAGCTCGATCAGATGATCGAGAAGTGGCGCTTTGCTGTGGTCAAAATTCTCCGCGGTCATTCAGGCTTCCAATGTCAAGCTGACGCGGCATGGGCGCGAGGCAGTTCCGGCTTTTCTTCGGTCGGCGGCGCGGCTTCATTTGAGGCGATATCCGGCGCGGCAACCGCAGGCGTTGGCACGGCCGCGGATTCTGAGGCTGGCTCAGATGCAGGTACCGCAGGCGTTGCATCCAGCTGCGCGTCAAACGCGGACGGGCTCAGGTGCGATGTTGAGGCTTGCGTCGAGGCTGGCGGGCGAAAGGCGTCGTTGATGCTGTTGCGGATTTGCGTCGCCGGGTTCATGTCGCTGACGGAGCGCAGATCGCGCTGGATGTCCTCGAACCCGGTCTCTCGAACGGAGTCCTCGAACTGGCGGCGGAAATCATCGGCGGACCGACGCAGCTTGTTCAGCGTGCGCCCAAGACCGCGCAGCACTCCGGGTAGCTCTTTCGGGCCTATGACGATAATCGCGACCACTGCAATCAGCAGCAGCTCAGACCAGCCGATTTCAAACATATGCCGACTCTCCCGCGACGATGGCGCGCGGCGCGCCCATCAAACGCATCAACCGGCTTTGGTCTCGGCGCCCGTGCGGACAGTTGCGTCCGGCTTGCCCTGCGCGCTGTTTTCCAGCGACTTGGCGATATCCGCGCGAACTTCTTCCTCGTCCGACAAACCCTTCTTGAAGCTTTTGATGCCCTTTGCGACATCGCCCATAAGATCGGAAATCTTGCCGCGTCCGAACAGCAGCACGATCAGACCGACGACGATCAGCAACTGGAACCAGCTCGGGGCCAGATACATCAATTGGATATTATCACTCATAGCCTAATCCTCGTTTACCTTTGCTCAGAAGATACGCACAAAGCGCCCATGGCGCAACCATGCAAGGCTCTCATTTACGCGATCTCATGCGATCAGCGTGCGCGAACCGTCAGCGGCAAATACAAGCGCGGTCTCCGGCGCGATGGTCAAACCCACTTCTTCGCCCGGATCAATGCCGTTGCTGCCGCGCCGAACGTTCAGCGGCGCATCTACGCCCTCGACCCCGATTTCGAATAGAATATCGTTGCCCAGAAAGCGCCTTGTGATCACCCGGCCCGGAACGCCCTCCCCTGGCGGCGTCATCAAAATATCGCCCGGACGCAGACAAAGCTGGGCCGCGCCGTCAGCGACGCCCGGCGCCGGAAAAGCGCCCAGAGGCGAAATCGCGATGCCATGTCGAGCTTCGCACTGAATCACATTTACGTGCGAAAACGCTTGCGCGACATAAAGATCCGCCGGTCGGTTATACAAATCCTTGGCTTTTCCGTCCTGCACGAGACGGCCTCCGCGCATCACGGCGATCCGGTCGCTCACCCGCATCGCCTCCTCGGCGTCATGGGTGACGATGATGGCCGTCGCCCGCGCCTCGCGCAAAACGCTCAATGCATCCTCACGCACCGTCTGCCGCAACTGCCCGGCGAGTCCGGAGAATGGCTCATCCATCCGCAGCACCGCCGGACGAGGAGCGATCGCCCGGGCCAGCGCCACACGCTGCTGCTGCCCGCCGGAGAGCGCATGCGGATAATGCTGCGCGTAATCGGAAAGACCGACCCGGTCCAGAGCCGCTCGAGCCTCGCGCAAAGCCATCTCGCGCCCGAGTCGCTTCAGCCCGAACGCCACATTGTCGATGATGCGCAAATGCGGAAACAGCGCAAAATCCTGAAACATCAAACCCACGCCGCGCTTATCGGGGGGCACATGGCGCGCGCCCGAGACTTCGAGGCCCGCGATGTCGATCCGGCCGCTTGTAGGTTTGTCAATTCCCGCAATCAACCGCAGAAGGGTGGACTTGCCGCACCCGGATGGCCCCAGGAGGCAGACGATCTCGCCGGTCGCCACGCCAAGCGTGACATTATCGACGGCGGCTACATCGCCAAATCGACGCGAAACGCCCCGCAACGCAACCTCAACCGCAATCGTGGCCGCAGCTTTCCGGCGCCCCGGCGATGCGACACGCGCGGTGAACGGCCCGGCTTTCATCTCAGATGGCTTGAATCGCAAAAACAATGGATGTGTTCCAGACTGCCGCGGCGCCGTCACGCCCGTTCACGGATGATGCAGCTTTACGTCAATGTCAGCCTTTTATCGACGTGTTTCAAGCGGTTCTTCAAAACAGGCCATTGCAAGCGACGGAACTGTATGTATGAACAATTCGTTCAGAAAAAAGTCATTATTGGTTTGCCTAAGATGACTGCTGTCAGTGGAGCGCTCGGCGCAACCGGTGAAGGCTCACGTGGAATACATCGTAGAGTTTCGCATGCCAACGAACTCAGGTGAACGGTAGACACCAAAGAATAAGGGAGACTGAAATGAAAGCTTTATTGTTCGGCGCTGCGGCGCTTTTTGCACTTTCAACCACCGCGTATGCTCAGGGTGTAAAGCCTGCGGAAGTCGCCAAGCTTGCATCAGACATCAAAGGCGATGCAGCCAAGCTGAAATCCTATTGTGAAATGCAGGATCTGTATAACCAGTCCTACGAGGCTGGCGAGAAAAAGGACGAGAAAAAAGCCGAAGAACTAGCTAACAAGGCTGACGAACTCGGCAAAGGTCTTGGCGAAGAGTACGAGAAAATCATGACAGCCGGCGCCGACATCGATCCAGAGTCGAAAGAAGGCCAGGATTTTTACGCTGGCTTTGAAGAACTCGATAAAGCCTGCGAAGAGAAGTAACTAATTTTTAAAGGCGTCGATCATCCAGATCGACGCCTTTATTCTTCTGATGGTCTCGCACGATCTTTCTTGATGGCGGAGCGAGCCGTTTTCGACTGGATGCGCCGCCTTTTGCTGGCCAGCGTTGGCCGTGTCGCGATGCGCGGTTTGGGCGTTTCGGCGGCTTGAGCGATAAGTTCGACCAGACGGTCGCGCGCCGCCGCCCGGTTTCTTTCCTGCGTGCGATGCTCTCTCGCGATCAGTACGATGACGCCGTCGAGCGTCAACCGCCGCCCCGCCAGACGCATCAGCCGTGTCCGCACGCTTGCCGGCAAGGATGGCGAAAGCGCGGCGTTGAAGCGCAGTTGCACAGCCGTCGCGACCTTGTTGACATTCTGGCCGCCTGGGCCGGATGCCTGCACGAACCGCTCCTCGATTTCGCTTTCATCGATCGCGATGCGCGGCGTTATCTGAATGACAGCCATGGATCAAACCGCCTGTCCTGCCGCCCAGCCGCTCGACCAAGCCCACTGGAAGTTATATCCGCCAAGCCAGCCGGTGACGTCAACCGCCTCGCCAATAACGTAAAGGCCCGGCACGGCTTTGGCCTCCATGGTTTTCGACGACAACCCATCGGTGGCGACGCCGCCAGCAGTCACTTCGGCCTTCGCGAAGCCCTCGTCGCCCGACGGCTCAACCGTCCAGCCGTGCAACATTTCGGCGAACGCGTCTAACCGCGCGTCGGACACATTCGCGATCTGGCCGTCCGGGGCGTGCACTTGAGCGAAAGCGTCTGCGAGCCGCGACGGCAAGACCTGCGACAGGACGGTTTTCACCTCGGCGCGCGCCCGGGTTCGCTTCTGATCTTTGAGATAGTGCGCGGCGTCCAGCGCTGGCGAGAGGTCAATGGCGAGGTCGTCCCCTAGCCTCCAGTATGACGAAATCTGCAAAATCGCCGGTCCGGACAGGCCGCGATGCGTGAACAGCAGGCTTTCGCGAAAGCTGCGCGCCCCGCATGCTACCGTGGCCTCGACAGCGACGCCAGCCAGCGGTTTGCAAAACTCTAGCAGCTTGCCCGCAAAGGTCAGCGGCACAAGCGCGGGGCGTATCTCGGTCACGGCGAGGCCGAACTGACGGGCGATCTCATACGCAAACCCCGTCGCGCCCATTTTCGGGATGGATGGCCCCCCGGTCGCCAGCACGAGCGCGCCGCCGCGATAGGCGCCGTGGTTCGTCTCCACCGTGAAATGATCGGATTTGCGCACCGCCGTCACCGAATGACCGAGGCGGATATCGACCTCCGCGCTTTCGCACTCCCGCAGGAGCATGGCGACGATCTCGCGCGCCGAACCATCGCAGAAAAGCTGGCCGAGCGTCTTCTCGTGATAGGCGATGCAATGTTTTTCGACGAGCGCGATGAAGTCCTGCGGTGTGTAGCGACTGAGAGCCGACTTTGCGAAATGCGGGTTCTGCGATAGGAACCGCTCGGGCGGCGTTTTGTGATTGGTGAAATTGCAGCGCCCGCCGCCGGAGATGAGGATTTTCTTGCCAGCCTGATCCGCGTGATCAAGCAGCAGCACGCGCCGTCCGCGCTGCCCGGCCGTCATGGCGCACATGAGGCCCGCCGCGCCCGCGCCGATGACGATCACGTCGAAATAAGGATCAGGCATGCCGCTTTACGCCTTAGCGCGCCCAGTATTTGCGTAGAACTGCGTCTTTTTCCTCCGATGGCGAAACGCCGGAAAGTTTTGAGTTCTCATAGTAGCTAAAAAACTGGCTTCGCGCGAAGTCGTCCGGAAAAGCGAGTATTTTTTGAGCTTCCGCGCGCTTAAAATGCTTTGCGTACGCGTCGAGCGGATCAGCAGTGATCCTTTGGTTCGGCACTGACATTCCATACATTGATGTAAAACTGAAGAGCACGTTCTTGTCGCGATGAGATGCGGCGCTGAACCAAGGATTATGAACGCGCCCTCCCCCGTATGCGCGATAAACGCAGGCGTTCGCCTTCCATGCGGTCATCAGGTATCGAGCGACATGAGCTGCACGCTCATTATCGTCCCGCACGGTTTTACTCATTGCAGCAAATTGATACCGCGCATAGGTGTGGGCGGGCAATTTGGTCGCGGCTCGCTCGTCAAGAGCCATCAACTCGGCCCTCCACCATGCCAAGAATTGTGCGATGTCTTGCGGGGTCGCGGCGACATCACATTCCGGATGCATTTTCGCCAGCGTGCGCAAAGCAACCGCTGTGCGAGCCTCACGGATGACGCTAACAGCGTTACCATTCGCAAAGGTAGCCAATTCAGCTGGCGTAACAGGTTTCTGGTCGACAAGAGCGATGACCGAGCCTTGCGCTATCTGCGCCGTTGGGCCATACGCACTAGGAGCTCCGCAGCCGTTAAGAACTGTACCAATAAGCAAAATTGCGAGAGTTATGCAAAGTCGTAATGCTGATCCAGCCGTTACCAGCGTTTTTACCTTCGCGGCCATAACAGCCCCGCTCCCACACTTAAATTTCTAATAAAGCAGGCAGTATCATTTTGCTTCTTAGAAAAAAAGCTTTGTTGGCCTTCAGGAGCGAGGATTCTGCAAAGTATAGCGTACTCAGAGGTTTACAGGTTCGGAGCGATTGGCAGCGTCAGCGCATCCGCCTCGACAACGCCGGGCAACACGTAACTCCCAGCCGAGCGACCATCGTAGACAATGAGCAGGCGGCCATCGCCGAGCAACGTCATACCTTCAGGGCGCTGCCCCTCCTCGACCTTGAGTTCGACAACGCGTGTCACCTGATCGGGCGGGATCGCGCCAGATGCCGCACTCACGGCGAGCGCGTTCCGCCAGAGATATAGTACAAAAGGCCCGTCGTCCTTGCCGGATGGCCCGGCCAGCACGAGCACGTTTTCGCCGATCGCCTGGAGGTCGCGCACGCCCAGACCGTTCAGCGGCAGCAGGCATGTCGCCAGCCGTTCGCCATCCAGCTTTTCAATCGACATGTCGTCGTCATCGATTTCGAGTTTTGCGCGCAGCACGATAGCGGCGCCGTCGATGACCGGTCGGCGCACACCGATGAGGATGTGGTCGCCTTTGACCGCCAGCCCTTCGATATCGATGCCATCGCCGTTCGGCTCAATAGCTTGCCCAAGCGGCCCGCCATGCTTGCCGATCGCCCACAACAGGCTGCCCTTCTTGGACTTGAGAGGCAGCGAAACGCCTGCCTCGGGTTTTGGCTCGCCGTGCTTGTTGAGCGGAATAAAGCCCAGCAAGGTGCGCGGAGTCTTGACCGTTTCGACTTCCTGAAGCCCGAGATTTTCCGCAATCGTCTCCATCGCCGAAGAGCCTAGCTCGGTGCGTTTGATGGAGTGCGACGCGCAGATCCACAAACGCTGACTGTCCCATGCCAGGGACTCCATATCGACTTCCTTGCCAGCCTTGAGGCCATCGAAAAAATCTGACAGCTCATAAGACACCGCCTCGGCAAAGCCATCCGGCGCGGGCGAGAGGCGCTCGAATGTCGATCCCTCGTCCGAGACTGTCCACAAATGGGCGCATGACCACGCGGCGCCGGAGATATTGTGAATTTTGTGCTTCCCGTCATCACTGGTCTCGCCAAAGAAACCAGCGCCCAAAGCGCTATAGTCGAGCGGAATCCGTGCTTCACTCATGGCGATGACCTTCTGTTCTTATTGGTTGGGCCGTAGATTATAGCAGAAAATCGCCAGATCACTTTTGTTCTTTGAGGTATGTGATCAGTTTCTTGCGATCCTCCACGCTGGTCATACCTGCGTATGGCTTCATGTTGTGGCCGGGCGCTACGGCATCCGGGTTCTCGATGAACTTATCGAGCGTCGCCTCGTCCCATGTGAGCGCGCCATCCTTTAACGCGCTGGAGTAACCGAAGCCTGCCGAAGCTCCCGACTTGC